>DAOVUU010000268.1 GCA_030632405.1 Desulfobulbaceae bacterium
CATTCTCTCCCAACAGGCTGGTGACAATTCCTATGGCCTGGTCCTGGAGCAAATGAGTAAAGCAGTTGCCTCTCTTGAAATTAGCGATGATTATCTAACGCTTTCAGAAGGAGCCGTTGCCCCCGAAGAATTAAAAACCATTAAATCCCACTGCTTCATATGCCTGGGGCTCTGCGGCCAAGAGGTGAAAGTCAAAGATAATGTGATGACTGGCTGCAAAGGGTTGGCAGGAGACCCCAAGGGTGGCGGCAGACTCTGTATTAAAGGGGCCAAGGCCCACCACAACGCCTATTCCGCCTACAGGCTTAAGACTCCTCTCATCCGAGAAAACGGCAGGTTCAGAAAAGCCAGCTGGGAAGAAGCCCTGGATCTCACCGTGGAAAACCTCAAGCGCATAGACCCAGTAGAGGTTGGGTTTCACCGTGGTAACGACTTCAACAACTGGTGTCACGAGGCGGTTATGTCCGCCTATGGGACGCCCAACAAAGTGACCCACAGGCAGATGTGTGACAACCCTGCACGCATGGCCAACGAGAAAAATTTCAGTGAAAAACGTCCATGGATTGATTACCAAAACTCTGAATTTATCATCCTCTTTGGTATGAACGAGCTGGCTACCTCTGCCGGACAGCGTAAGGTCAATATGCTGAAGGCTGCCGTCAAACGGGGTGCCAAACTGGTAGTTGTCGATCCCAGACGAAGTGAAACGGCAGGTATCGCCTCAGAGTGGATTGCCATCAAACCCGGTACAGACGGCGCCATGGCAATGGCCATGTGCTATGTCCTGGTCAAAGAAGGGCTGTATGATAAAGAGTTTGTAGAGAACTGGACTTACGGTTTTAAACGCTTTAAAAAACGTCTTCTCGGTGAAGAGGACGGTATCCCCCGTACACCGGAATGGGCGGCGGAGCTCTGTGGCATTTCTGCTGGTACCATTAAGAGACTGGCCCTTGAATTTGCAGCAGCAGCTCCGGCCGTTGGAGCAAACAGCTGGACAGGCGTGACTCAGGCTCCCAATACCCTGCATGCTGTCCAGGCCCTCATTGCCCTGAACGCACTGGCCGGTTCTTTTGATGCTCCGGGCGGACCGTCTCTTATCCGTAAATATAAACTGGCATCCGCCTGGGCTGACGACCAGCCCAAACCACCGAACAACGCACCTAAGACCAAACTCAATAAAGGCCATCTCTGGAGTGGCTGGATTCCCTCATATTTTGAGCAGGATGTGGACTCGGGCAGACTCAAAGCCATGATCTGTTATTTTGGCAACCCTGTCATGTCCAGCGGAAGCGAACCTTCGATGAGACGGGCAGTTGAGAAACTTGAGTTTTCCTGTTCCATCGACTGTTACATGTCCAACACCACAGAACTCTGTGATGTTGTATTGCCAGACTGTACATACCTCGAACAGAGCAGGATTGTTGCCGACTGGATGTACGAATCGTTCATTTCGCTCTTCCAGAGGGCTATTAAACCGATGTATGACTCCAAATCTGTTGTCTCTATTTTCCAGGAATTTGCCAATCGACTTGGCTACGGTGAATTCTTCCCATGGAAGAGTGAAGATGAATTTTTAGAAAATCAGCTCCGTAACCAGCCGGTCAATCTGGAAGAGCTCCGCAAGGTCGGTTACTATATCACCGACGAGCATGAATACTACAAATATAAAGAGTGGGGTTCCATGAATCCGCCTGCCGGCTATGGATCATCAGGTAATACCAAAACCGGAAAATACAACTTCATGAATCCCCTGGCGGAAGAGAACGGTGTGGACGGACTTCCCGATTACAAAGATCCATGGGAGGACTGGCCGGAGCTCAAGCCGGATAAGGATCATCCAATGATTCTAGGCTATTTCCGAGTACTCGAACACGAACATACCTCTACTTACTGGAATGTCTCCCTGATGAAAGCCTGCGGAAGCAACCCCATATGGATCAACTATGTCGATGCCAAATCACTTGGGATTGCTGACGGTGATGCAGTGAAGGTTACTTCCCCCTGGGATTCGGTTGAGGGTGTTGCCAAGGTAACCTGGGGTATCCGACAGGGAGTTCTGGCAGCAGCCGGTGGTTTCGGTCATAAATATGGTCTGGAAGGAGATCCCAAATATCCACAGTTCACAGGGTTTAACACCAACGTTCTATTACCCCCGAACACAACCTGTAAGTGGACTGCAACTCCACCTATGAAATATATAAAAACAAGCATCAAAAAAATATAACCCAAACCTCAAATGCGGGGCGGCAACTATACCGTCCCGCATTTGAGTGCAATGCAGCTCACCACTTTTAAATCAGAATCATAATTGATGGTCTAACCCGAGTACCTGCCTTGCATTCGCACTGGTTTGAGCGGCTATTTCTTCTTTGGATTCAGGACGGAGTGATGCCAGAATATCGAGAATTTCAGGCAGATACTCCGGACTATTTATTTCCTCTCTGCGGCCCGCAAGTGGCATGTCCGGTGCATCGGTCTCAAGGACTATGCTCGTCAAAGGCAGCTCCGCTGCAAGCTTTCTTATCCGCTTGGCCCGATCATAGGTCAACGTTCCTCCGTAACCCAGTTTAAACCCCATCTTCACATAATGGTCGGCCTGCTGCCTGCTGCCGTTAAAAGCATGCACAATTCCACCATTTTTAAATTGTTTGTGTTTCAAGGTCTCTAGGACCTGATCATGCCCCTTGCGGACATGCAGTAACACCGGCAGATCAACCTCAGAGGCAATAGAGAGCTGCTGCTCAAAAAGATGCTGTTGCTCCCTTTCTCTCTTATGCCCCTGTTGAAAATCAAGACCGATTTCACCTATGGCAACCAACTGCTTCCGAATACTCAACTCTTTGAGCTCTTCAACATCTTCATTCCGGTGCAAATCACAATATGCCGGATGCAGACCAAGACAGGGATGCAAGTGTGGTGACCGCGTACAGATCTCAAGAATACGATCCCACCCGGTACGAACGTAACTGGGAATAATAAAATCAGTTACCCCTGCGCTCATACTGCGATTTAGAACATCATCAAGGTCAGATCTAAACTGCACCACATCCATATGACAGTGGGTATCAATAATTTCAATATTCATTGGCATCTATTCTCCACAATTTTTCTCACACACCACCACTATACACTTTTCATATTGACACTTACAAAAAAACAACTACGCTCTGAAGTAATTACTTATTTGTAAACCAAAATAAGATCTGATTGTGTATGAAACCCAGCTACTTTATTTGTAGAATAAACTGAGTTTTATGCCCAATCAGAAAAAGAGAAGGTAATGTTATGAACAATTTCAAACGATTCCTTTTTATTATACCACTACTCTGTGGATTATTTCTCTTCTACACCATGGTGAGTAACAAAAAAGGCCCAAAGCGACCGGAAATATCCGAACGAATACGTACAGTCAGTGTAATACATGCCCGGGAAACAACCGTAATACCCAAAACGACTGGATATGGCTATGTAGAACCAACAGAGACATGGGAGGCAATCCCCGAGGTAAGCGGTAAAATAGTGGAGGTCCATCCAGAACTGGAAAAGGGTGCTTTTGTTGCCAAGGGGGACCTGCTGCTGAAGATTGATCCCCAGTCCTATGGCCTTGCGGCAAGCCGGGGGAAGGCAACTGTGATGAGTGTTGAAGCCCAGCTTATTGAACTCCAGCAGGAAAAAATCAATATTGAAAAACTGCTGAATATTGAAAGGAAGGCCTTTAACCTCGCAACGCAGGAATTTGTGAGAAACCAGGATCTTTTCAAGAAAGGATATGTGTCCGCTTCTGAAATGGATATGGAAGAAAAATTACTCCTGGCACAGGAAACGTCCATAAAAAACCTGGAGAATAGTCTCAGTCTGCTTCCATCCCGGGAAAAGGTTCTCAATGCCCAGAAAGACTCCGGAGTATCAAGTCTCAGCGAACTTCAGCTTGATATTGAAAAGACAGAGATCCGGGCACCATTCGACTGTCGGCTAGCCGAGGTAAACGTGGAACTTGACCAGTATGCCTCCGTTGGGGCCACCCTATTGAAAGCAATCAACATCTCTGCAGTACAAATCCCGGTTCAACTCGCGCCCAGCGAATTTGTCAACCTGCTTTCGATCTCTCCAACAGAAGGGACCATCCTGGAACGGAAATTTAATATGGATGACATCAGAAAGGTCATCGGGATCTCTGCCACAGTGCGCTTACCGCTCTTCAGTAAGGAGGCGATCTGGGAAGCACGATTTATGCGAACAGGTGAATCAATCGATATAAAGACGGGAGCGCTCACAGTATATGTTGCCGTACAGAACCCTTTTGGCAAGATCAAACCTTCGGAAAGACCACCACTTATGCCCAATCTGTACTGTGAAGTTGAACTGCAGGGCAGCCCGAGAGATAACCGCTATATTATCCCCGTCCATGCGATCCACAACGGAATCGTATATCTGGTTGACGAAAATAAACGAATGAAAAAACAACCGGTTGTGGTTGAAATGGTCATGAAGGATATGGCGATTGTCCGTGAGGGTCTGAGCGATGGTGACAAAGTCATTACCACCGATCTCGTCCCGGCTATTGAAGGAA
>DAOVUU010000290.1 GCA_030632405.1 Desulfobulbaceae bacterium
GATCAACGTGGGCGATAATTGCCACGTTACGAATTTTGTTCTGTTCCATCATCTATCCTTTAAGAACCCGGCTACGGGTGGACTGAATCTATAATATGCTACTGCCTCCCAGGATGAAAGGGGGGGTAACTGTAACTTGTGAACCCGTCAGTATAACACATGTTTGTGCTATGCACAATACCATGCGCAATAACATCCGGGAATACAGGTTATTTTAGTTATTTACACTTCCGATAGTATTAATCCCCGGCTTTTGGCAGAGCGGAGAAGAGTGGGGATATTTTCATCAACATAGTCAAACACCCGCGCACGTTTATTCTCGCCAGGGCGTACTATTCGTCCTATTACCTGCAGGATCCTGCCTTCAAAAACTATCGGAGTAGTGAGGAACAGAGTGGAGAGACCGGGACAGTCGAAACCTTCACTGATAAGCTGCAGGGTTGCCACAAGTACTTCTATTTTTCCATCCTGAACAGCGGCAACAATTGCACTCCTGTTCTCTGGTGGTATCTGCCCCGTAAGAAGTTCAACTACCACCCCCCTGTTTTGCAATTTCTCAACGAAAAACCTGCAATGACTGACCCTGTCGGACACCACCAGGCAGGTGCCGCTGCCCCCCTCCGCTGCAACCCGGCAGATATCCTCAAGAATCTGCATATTCCGGCCCTCATGAACCGTAAGAGCTTTTATAAGTGACTGATAGTCACCGCGATAACGATAGGTGAACGATGTAGCGGTACGAATAATTTCAGGTTTTAGTACCGCCCCGCTTGCCTTTAATTCCTCGGAGTCAACGCGATGAATCCGGTCACCCATAAAAAAATAGATCAGCTTCGTCAATTCGTTATCGCTGCGAAATGCCGTGGCCGAAAGTCCAAGGAGATACTGACAGTCAAATTTTGAAACAACATCAGTAAACAGTGTCGCCGGAACCCGGTGGCATTCGTCAACCACAAGGTGGCCAAATTGAGAAAAGAGTTCATCAACCCGGTTCCTGGCACTGTTTACAATACTGACAGTAACAGGCTCTATAGAAAACTTGCCATCTCCGATCAACCCCACGTCACACGCAAGAAACTGTTCTGCTCTCTCTTTCCATTGATACAACAGCTCTTTGGTGTGTACAATGATGAGGGTCGGTTGCCTGCGTGCTGCAATGAGTGCAAGCCCCATAACTGTTTTACCGCTGCCTGTCCCCGACTCAATCACTCCAAAAGATTTCTTCAGGGCCTCATCGACTGCGAGCTGCTGATAAGGGCGCAGACAGCCATCAAAAACGAGTTCCACTTCGGGCAGGATCCGCCTCTTGTCGATAATTTCTGGATCTTTTCCTGTATGGTCTCTGCACATGAGAACTGCCTGATTGGCAAATCCTCGTGGAAAACGTATCCCCTGCACAACCGGTTCATAATACTTCAGTTGAGGCTTGAGCTTTTTCCCTATCCATCGGCCATATTTTTTGGCGGCCTTATACTGTGGATTTTCAATGGTCAGCTGCTTTTTTATCTCCTTTTCAAAATCAAAACTGATTCCCGATAAAAGGCAATCGGAGCTCACAGTGAGTGTCGGTTCCATGGCTGTTCCTTCGTTCTATAGTAAAACCCGAAAACAGAGTTTCGGAATAACAGTGCTCCATATCCTCGACATCCTTTTATGGCTTGCACTTTATTGCAGTAATCGGTTATTAATCCAGTTTCAAATCAACTAAAGGATATCTTGAAAAACAATCTTTCGAGACAGCCCAAAACTGATGGCATCGTAAAAAAGGCCTAAATAATGTGTAAAAAACTGTTCCTCATCTCCCTGACGTTCATTGTACTTTTATTTTTTTCGTGGACGGTCATGGCGAATGACAATATCACCCTGAACTTGCCGGAGAAAGTTATTGCTCAAGCAATCACCGCAATGCTCCCTTTTGATATTGATGCCCATTCGAAAAATATCCAGGGAAACATAACAATTATTAATATCAGCGAATTAGAAATTACCAACCAGCACCTTGCCTGCCAGTTGCATCTGGCTGGAAGTAACCTCGTCTTCCTCACGGAAATTGCAGGCCACGAGATCAAATTAAAAGTTGGAGCAGTAGAAATTGACTTCAAAGCAAATGCTGCATTGAGGTTTGATGCTGATAAACAGACTCTCTACATAAAACCTGTAGTGAAAGATGTGGCTGCAAGGGGCGATGGTAAAAATGGAGAGATAGGTCAAGCTTTGATCGCCCTGTTAAACGGCAGAGAATTTCCAGTCACAATGCAGAAAATTGATCCACTTATTGCGAAAGCGGGAGCCAAAACAGTAACGATTTCGGCAAAAATAGCGGATATCCAGGCAAAAAAGAATCTCCTTCAGCTCCAGTTAACTCCGGCAATCACCTCAAAAACGAATTAATCTGCCCCCTCCATTCATTTCCACCGCGAACTCAGCACGATATGCTCCTAAGGATTCAGGTTACCACATAAGGTCATCGGGAATCTCATAGTCGGCATAAGGATCATCAGAATCGACGTCTTTCTCATCAGTTAAACTGTTAATGAGAACAAAAATATCACCTTTTATAGCCCTGATCTTCTCACCAATGGCTCTGGGCACAACCTCATACAAATTTCCGAGACCGACAATAGCCAGCCGGCCTGAGCTGAGTTGAGCAGTTATCTCCTTATCAACAAAGATTCGCTGAATCTTACCCAGAGCGTTAAAACGATATGCGCTGCCCTTGTCGTCCTTTTCCAGCCTGTGTTTTTCGACCAGCTGCTTGACCGCAGCAGCCTCCTCCCTCTTTTTCAGTTTTTCTTCCCGCAATCGGTTCAATTCCCTGGCTCGTGCCTTTTTCTTTGCCTGAACCTCTTGAACTAAAAGGGCATTTTCATCCACTACCACGTGTTTTTTAGGTATTTGTACCTTTTTTTTCTGGTGCTTCTGCTTCTTCGATTTGTTGACCTGTTTTTTATCAACTAAACCCAACTTAAGAAACTGATCTTGAAAAGAATTTCCCATGAAGTATCGATCCTCTACATTATAAAAAGAAAAAATGTCTCAAAAAACATAACTATTCAGGTGGTGCCTCAATCTTGGCCAAACCACCGTACTGTAACTGTTTAGCAGTGCTTCAAATTCGTTCATTTGGGACTTTGAAGCATACGAGTGCTATTCGAGAAGGCCAAAATGGACGAAGTTGGAGTGCTGCTGAATAGTTACCAAAAAACAAGCTTCAAGCCAATCTTACCCTTTCATTTTAGCCGAGATTATATTTTTTGCAACGTCGTCAACCTTGATGAATTGGATTATATTTTAGATACAGCAATGCAGAGCAGGCTGCACTCCAGTATATAAATTTTATATGTTCTCCATTTTCTGAAAACAGCTGCAAAACAGCTGCGAAAAACAAAAAACCGCATGCCAGAAAAAATTGTGAATAATAACTTTTAATAAAGATATAGTTGTAGCCTGTTGATAGCCGGGCAAAATCAAAAAATCGTTTATTAAATGCCAGGCGAAAAAAGGAGGTACAAAAGGCAACCAGCACTATCAGGCAAATTTGCATGGAATAGGGCATATTACCTGAAATTGTACCGCGCATCCCCCACGACAGAACATATAAAAAAACAGCCGCTCCGTATACTTTTTTGACCGGCAATCGATCTATCCTGTTTTTAATGAGTAAAAAGAGCAGTCCAAGAAACAGCGCCAGAACAATCACCACAAGTCCTAGTTTTACAAAGCTTTCTCCAACAAGGAGAAAAAGAGAAATGAGCCAGAAATAACTCTCAAGATAAAGAAAGAGTCCATCAATTACAAATACCAGCCGGGAGCAATATCTGTCCTTAAAGGATACCAGCTCAGACAATTTAATTGGCTGTTGCACCCGCAGATCGGCCGGTATCCCAAGAGATTTCTCACATCTGAAAAAGAAGACCGACACGCCTGCAAAAACGACTATCAGAGAAAGGAGACAGATTGCAATAAGACCGAAATTTCCAAGCATTATGCTGCCGATAAATATCCCCGCTTTCAGAACCACCAGCACAAAAATCTGAAAATTACCAAAATTACGCCCGCTGTTATCTGGAGAAACGGAGGCAAAAAACAGAATCCGTTGAACCATCCAGTAGAGACAGTTGTAAACACCGTTAAGGAGTGCAACTATGATTAGATCAACCTCTGAATATATCGAGAATACAAGAGACAGCTCAAGGAGCAGAGAGATTATGATCATTCGCCGAAACGATCCCCGACGCAGCCGATCCCAACACCACAGGGTGAGGATAAACCCCAGGCCGCTCAAAGCGACAAACAGTGCAATTTCAGCAAGAACTGTCCCGTTTTTATACAGATAGAC
>DAOVUU010000091.1 GCA_030632405.1 Desulfobulbaceae bacterium
CCGGTAAATCCATAGGAAAGGGCGTCTTCTGCGGATAGCACGCAGACACCCTGGGTACGATCGTGCACAATTCGATTTTTAACAACAAGACTTATGGAGTCTGCAATACCCTTTTCTATAGCTTTTAAATGGAGTTCAAGATCAGATTGCCATCCTTCATAAAAATCTCTGTACATGCCGCCGATGCGGGTAAACGAGCTGGTGAGCCGTGCCCCGGTTAAGCGGCTGATAAGATCGTATGCGGCTTCTTTTTCGTTGTACAGGTACCAGTAGTTGGTCAAACCTCCCATATCAACCATGTTTGCAGCTATGCAGACCAGGTGGTCGAGTACGCGGTAAAATTCACCCAGCACGACCCGCATGAATTGGGCTCGCTCAGTTATTTCTATTCCCAGCCAGGATTCTACTGCTTTGACATAGGCAATATTGTTCATCATTGACGAGCAGTAGTTCAATCTGTCCGTCAGTGGAATAATCTGGTTATATGTCAGCTCCTCAGAGGTTTTTTCAAATCCTCTGTGCAGATAACCGATCTCGTTGACGTTGGCCATGATGGTTTCACCATCAAGAGCTGTCAGGATACGGATGGCACCATGTGTTGCAGGATGGGAGGGTCCAAGGTTGAGAAACATTATTTCGGTGTTGATGTCCTTCATGGTACTTTCTTCAACACCGTTTTGGGCCAGGCGTGCCCGTATCTCTTTTTCAAGGCTGTCGTTTTCTCTGCAGATCTGCCCCTTTCTGATATCGTAGTCTTTGCGGAGAGGGTGCCCTTCAAACTGGTAGTGATTGAGAATTCTTCTGAGGTCCGGGTGGCCCTGGAAATGTATGCCATACTGATCCCAGGTTTCTCTTTCGCCCCAGAGAGCAGAGTTCCAGAGATGAGTGGCTGTCGGTATGCCTGTTTCGGGATTCGCTACCGGTGTTCGCACCTGGACCAGTAAATTGTCCTCCCAATTACGGAGTGTGTATACCACAGAAAAGCGGGCTTCTCTGGTCTCCGGATATGTTTTATAATCGATTCCGGTAACATCAAGGAGTAAGCCGCAATTAAAGGCGGGGTCAGTTTTGAGCTTTGTGAGAGTGCTTTCCAGAGTGTCAGGCTGGACATCGATTACCACAGAATCCAGGACAACTTTGCAGGTCGCGTCCGGAAATGCGGCTTGAAATTTTTCTAGCGCCGTCGCATTCATATCAGTCGAGAATTCCTTTAAAGTCTTTATGGCGATCTTCGAGCACAGTTTCACCTTTTATCTGATCCTGGATTTTCATCAGGGCATCTAAAATTGCCTCAGGCCGTGGCGGGCAACCGGAGATGTAAACATCAACAGGAATAATGGTATCGATTCCCTGCACCGTACAATAGTTATCATAAATCCCGCCGGAGCTTGCACAGGCGCCTATTGCAACAACCCATTTCGGCTCAGGCATCTGCTCATATATTCTCTTCAGAACAGGAGCCTGTTTATAACTGATAGTGCCACAGACAAGTAAGAGATCAGCCTGGCGTGGCGAAAATCTGACAACCTCGGCACCATACCGGGAAATATCGTGAAAGCTTGCCGCTGTACTCATGAATTCTATTGCGCAACAGGCTGTTCCGTAAATAAATGGCCACAGTGAATTCTCTCTTCCCCAGTTGACAATATAGTCAAGTGTGGTGGTCATTGCATTGTCGCCCAGTTTTGCCTCCAATCCTAACGCCAATTGAGCACCCCTTTCTTTAAAATATAGATAAGTCCGGTGAGAAGCAGCAACATGAACACGACCATTTCTATAAATCCGAACCAACCAAGTTCACGTAAAGAGACTGCCCACGGGTACATGAAAACTGCTTCAATATCAAATATCAGGAATAGAATGGCCAGAAGGTAAAACTTAACGCTGAACTTCTGGTCAACTGCTCCGATGATGGAGCCAACCCCGCTCTCATACGCCTCATTTTTTACTTTACCCTTGGATCGAGGTCCCAAAAACGCTGTCATAGCCATCATGACAGGCACAAGGGCGGCGATACCGATTAGAGTGATTGCCGAAAGAACAAGTTCAGATGACATCTGTTTTTTCTCCTGCCGTTGTTTTCATACTCATATGCTATGAGGTCGGAAATTAAAAAATGAACACCCATTCATTAACAGGCACCAATATTCTGTGTCAAGGAAATATTGATTTTGGATGCAAGGTATTTTATGTAAGTGTTTGATTAAATGCCGTTGTTTCGGTCAGATGTGACAGAGATCGGCGTTATTCATTACTCTGAAGGTAATGTTCAGGGATGGTTATTAAGGAGAAGGTAATCGGGGGTATGAAGGTTCTGCAACTCAAAAATCCTGTCAGTTGGTTGGCAGGATTTTTGAGTGTGCTAAATTACCAGCCGAGTTCCAGGTAGTCGTGAATGGAATCTGCAGCTTCTCTTCCAGCACCCATGGCGAGAATGACTGTTGCTGCCCCGGTAACGATATCACCTCCGGCCCAGACACCTTTTTTGGTGGTTTTACCGGTTGCTTCATTGGTGACAACATTGCCCCATCTGTTCAATTCCATATCAGGAGTTTCACTGGTCAGAAGTGGATTTGCTCCTGAACCGACTGCAACGATGCAGAGGTCACACTCGATTTCAAACTCTGAGCCTTCGATAGCTACAGGGCGACGTCTCCCTGAATCATCCGGCTCGCCAAGTTCCATGCGCAGACAGACCATTCCCGTAAGACGACCACTTTCATTGCCGAGGTACTTGGTTGGGTTGGTGAGGAGAAATAATTCGATTCCTTCCTCTTCCGCATGATGAATCTCTGCATTCCGGGCCGGCATTTCCTCACGGGATCGGCGATATACAATCTTTACATTTTCTGCCCCAAGTCGCATCGCCGTACGCGCTGAGTCCATGGCGACATTTCCGGCACCCAGGACAACGACATTTTTACCCATGGGAATGGGGGTGTCGACATCCGGATACTTGTAGGCTTTCATCAGGTTTGCTCTGGTGAGGTACTCGTTGGCGGAAAGGATGCCCACATAGTTCTCTCCCGGAATATTCATAAAACGGGGCAGACCTGCTCCCACACCTATATAAACAGCATCGTAACCCTGTTCGAAAAGTTCATCTACAGATACCGTCCTGCCGACAACGGCATTGCATTCTACTTTGACTCCCTGCCGCTCAAGAAAATTTACCTCCTGGGCAACGATCGCTTTAGGCAAGCGGAACTCGGGGATGCCGTAGACCAGTACACCGCCGGGTTTATGGAAAGCTTCATAGACTGTGACATCGTGGCCTTTGACTATTAGATCGCCTGCCACCGTCAGTCCGGAAGGCCCGGCACCAACCACAGCAACTTTTTTCCCTGTTGAGGAAGCTCTGGGGGGTAATTCACCGGTGCCGTTTTCCCTCTCATAGTCAGCACAGAAGCGTTCGAGATTGCCCACGGCCACAGGCTCGCCTTTTCGGCCGACAATACATAAACCTTCACACTGAGACTCTTGGGGACAGACACGTCCGCAGACGGCAGGCAGGGCATTTTTAGCCCAGAGATTGCGAATTGCTCCGGTCATATCACCCTGGGCAATGAGGTCAATAAAACCAGGAATATCAACCCCGACAGGGCATCCAGCCACACAACTTGGCTTTCTGCACTGTAGACATCTGGAGGCTTCTTCCTGGGCCATTTTTACTGTGTATCCGGTTGGTACTTCAAGAAAATTCCGCGCTCTGATCTGTGGATCCTGTTCGGGCATAGCCACCCTGGGTGTTTTCGTCTTCTTAGCTGCTTTTTCTACCATGATATCCTCCGTAGGAATCGTGTCCACGTCTTATAAATTAATAAAAGCCATTGTTTTCAGTGCAAATCTTTGCCAATCAAAGAGTTTTTACGACACCATCCTACTTAGCTTTACGAAGATTGCAGTAGTGGTCATGGGATTTCTGTTCTTCCTCCCTGTATGCGTTCAGCCGGAGCATGAGTTCATCATAATCAACCTTATGGCCATCAAATTCAGGGCCGTCTACGCAGGCAAATTTGGTTTCTCCACCAACGGTCACTCTGCAGCCCCCGCACATTCCAGTGCCGTCAACCATGATCGGGTTGAGGCTGACAAGGGTCTCGACGTTATACTCTTTGGTGATGTTGCTGACAGCCTTCATCATGGGAACAGGACCGATGGCTACGACAAGTTTGATATCACCACCGTCAAGTACTTCCTTCATCACATCAGTTACGAAGCCGTGATGACCGTAAGAACCGTCATCGGTACAGACTCGCAGGTCATGGGAGGCGGATTTCATAAGGTCTTCAATGATCAGCAGATCTTTATTACGGGCACCTATAATGCAGGTTACATCGTTGCCGACGTCCTTCAAACCCCGGGTAATAGGATGGAGTACCGCTACGCCGGTTCCGCCACCAACACAGATAACTTTGCCGACTTTTTCAAGATGGGTTGCTTTGCCAAGAGGTCCAATGACATCCTGGAAACCGTCTCCAACCTGTAATTCTTTAAAAAGAGCTGTTGATTTTCCGACTACCATGTAGATGATGGTTACGGTTCCTTTTTCAGGATCAGTTTCCGCCATGGTGAGGGGGATTCTCTCTCCATCTTCATTTACCTTGAGAATGACGAATTGGCCGGGAAGGGCTTTTTTAGCGATAAGCGGTGCCTCAATTTCATTGAGAATCACGGTGCCGTCAGCCATCTCTTCACGTCTTACTATCTTGAACATTTTTTCCTCCATAACGAAAACTGTTGAATTATATAAGTAAAAAAGGTTTGTATTTATGTAATTTTTATCGGGTTACGTAATCATATAGTTACCATAAAATCAACCTCTATATGTGATTGGATAAAAGTTATAGCAGTCTGTTGATTTCGCGTCCGCTCTACCTTTTTACGACGCCATCCCCTCTGGTTATCGAGGATAGTTTGTTATAAACTTCTATCTGGTAGACTCGGCCTGGTTGATCACTGAGATTAGGCTACAACAACAGGAATGGTTATGAAATTGAAGGGGTTGTTTGGTAGCATTCTTTCGGAAAGTGAGTCGCAGCTGGTGGTGCGCGCTTATGATCTGGTCGGTGACATTGTCATTATGACTATTCCCGGAGGACTTGAAAAAAAAGAACAGGAGATTGCCACAGCCATACTTGCAAATAACCATAAGGTAAAAGTCGTGGCTAAAAGGGCCGCGCATTATGGAGGAGAGTTCAGGCAACGACCGATAAAGGTTATCGGCGGTGAAGTTCGCAGGGAAACCGAGGTCAGGGAATTTGGTGTGCGCCTGCAACTGGATGTTGAAACAGTCTATTTTTCCTCCCGCAGCGGGAATGAACGAAGACGGATTGCCTCTCTCGTACAGGAGGGAGAAAATGTACTGGTTCTTTTTTCCGGTATTGGCCCATACCCTCTGATGATATCAAGGTACAGCGGGGCAAAACGGATTGTCGGTGTCGAGAAAAATCCTGTTGCCCATAATTATGGAATGAAAAATCTGAAGCTGAATAAAAAATGCAGCAATATAGAGTTGATCAAGGGAGATGTGAGAGATATTCTTCCCGGGTTTACAGCTCATTTTGATCGCATTATCATGCCCCTTCCAAAATCAGCTGGAGATTATATCGATCTTGCCTTGCCACTTCTGCAGCCCGGTGGCTGGATTCATTTTTATGATATGCAGCATGTTGATTCTTTTGAGAAATCGGTGATAAAGGTTCGCACAGCCTGTGAGGCGGCGGGGCGAAGCCTGGTGACGTCAGAAATTGTCCTTTCCGGGCACTGTGGTCCGCGTACGTATAGAATTTGTGTTGATGCCCTCCTGGATTGAAAAACAGGGGTCATCGGCCTCAGTTGAAATAAATGTCGCCGTCTGGTATGACAAAAAGTCTGGCAGGGGCAATTGTGCTGAAGATCGGCCCGGAGAAAAACTACGAAGAGGAGAATTCATGCACGTCTCATTTTATGGAGCTACAAGAGAAGTCACAGGTTCATTTCATACAGTCACGATGAACAGTGACGTTATACTGCTTGACTGCGGTCTCTTCCAGGGAAGAAGGAAAGAGGCGGAGGCCAAGAACAGGGTGCTGTCAGTGGATCCTCAAGTTTTAACAAACGTAGTGCTGTCCCATGCCCATATTGATCATTCCGGTCGTCTGCCTCTACTGACCGGGGCGGGTTTTAATGGTCGTATTTTCTGCACCAGGGCCACCGCTCACGCCTGTGAATATCTGTTGAAAGACTCCGCAAAGATACAGGAAGGCGATGCCTCCTACCTGAACTATAAAACTGCTAAACATTTTCTTGCTAAACTCAAATCTGGAAATGGTAAAAAGAAGATCTCAAAAGATGATCTGAAGGATATAAAAGAGCTGTTGAAATCTGGCCCTCACAGACTCAAGACCGAGGCAATTGAAAAGCTGCTGCGGGAAAATCAGCTTGAAATTGTTAGTCCTCTCTACACGATGGACGGGGCTGAGGAGTGTCTTGATTATTTCAACGGAGTGCCGTATGAACTTCCGGTGACAATAGGTAAAGATCTAACCTGTACCTTTTACGAGGCAGGGCATATTCTTGGATCCGCAATGTCGGTAATGCAGCACAAAAGAGGCGATGAGACGAAAACTGTAATGTACAGCGGTGATGTCGGTCGTTTTAACAAACCGATAATTCAAGATCCGACGCTTGATTTTGCTGAAGAGCATAGGGATATAGATTTGATGATCATGGAATCTACTTATGGCAACAGGTTTCATGATCCTGTTATTGATATGAAGCCTCTACTGAAAAAGGCCCTCACCGAGACCTTTGACAGAGGGGGGTCGGTGATTATTCCAAGTTTTTCATATGGTCGCACCCAGGAGTTGAGCTATTATCTCCATGAGCTTTATCTTGCAGGTGAAGTACCGCGGAGGCCCGTTTATGTGGACAGTCCTCTGGCAACGAATATAACACATGTATTTGGTGAGCATCCGGAGACCTTTGACGAGGAGACCCATGCTACTTTTCTTGAAAAAGGGATCAACCCCTTCAGTTTTGAGCAGCTGAAGTTTGTCCAGTCTGTAGAAGAGTCCATGGCGCTTAACCGGGATACCCGGTCACATATTGTCCTCGCGGGGTCAGGAATGTGCGAGGGGGGACGGGTACTGCATCATCTCAGACATAAAATCCACGATGAACGCAACACTGTCCTTATTGTCGGATATATGGGGGAAAATACATTTGGCCGGCTTCTGCAGAAAAAAGGAGAAGCGTATGCGGCAGGAGGACGACAGGGGGTGCCACCTTCAGTTCGGTTCTATAATAAGGAATATCCGTTAAAAGCAAGGGTTGTCACCCTCGGCGGTTTCAGTGCCCATGGAGACCGGAATGAGTTGACGAGGGTGCTAAAAGAGTCAAATCTCAGGATCAAAAAAATAGCTCTTGTGCATGGAGAAGAAAAGCAGTCCATGAGTTTTGCGGAGTATCTGCGGGGGGAAGGATTTGACGTGGTTGTGCCGTATCATGGACAAAGTGTTTCTGTTTAGCCGGTTGCCCGGCAAGGTCCGCCTCAGGTCTTCACACCATAAATAATGGATGAATCATTTGGTGCCCGGAAGGGATGGCGGGTTATCGATCCGGCACCTCCATTTGTCAGCATTGTGGAAATTTCTTCTTCGGAATAGGATCGTCCCCTGGTACCTGCCAGAAGCATATTAAGCGAGAAGAGCGCCGGGAATTCCGGACCGTCTTTACTGTTATCCAGGATGAAATCATGGATAATGATCATTCCCCCGGGCTGCATGGCGGCGATCGTTTTACTGATTATCTCCTGACACTCCTCCATCGAATTGGAGTGCAGGATATGGGAAAGCCAGGCGACATCGTAGGGACCGCCGGTGATTTTGTCCACTGCAGTAAAGTCCCCACCTGTAAAATCGACTCGACCAGCCACCCCGAACTTCTCAGAAGTCTTTCTGGCAAAGGGCTCAGTAGTGGGGCGGTCGAAGATCACTGCTTCCAGATCAGGGTTGGCAAGACAGAAATGGATCGCATAGGTTCCCGGTCCTCCACCCAGGTCAAGAAGACGTGAACGGCCGGAAAGATCAATCTGTGCCGCGATCTTCGGTGCATTTCCCATGGCGATATTAAACATCCCCATAAGAAAACTTTCCCGTTCCGCCTCCTCTCCGTAATGCCTTCCCTCTACCG
>DAOVUU010000199.1 GCA_030632405.1 Desulfobulbaceae bacterium
ACTCCTTTGTGAATATAATTCACCATGGCGTGGGCGGTGGAAGTGGTCGGTTGACCCCACTGAAGTGTGTCCGCGGAGAGTGATGACAGTTGAACGACAGGTATTGCCGTATCGGGCAGGGGAGTACCCGGTTGCCAGGAAATCATTGGAATGGTGAAACCCAGTTCATTGCTGATTTTTTTCAATATTGTCAGATCTCCAAGCACAACTGTTTTGCACGGAGTTTTCTCAGGGAGCTGCTGAAAGTAACGAAGAATAATTTCTGGCCCGATACCTGCGGGGCAGCCCATAGTTATACCGATTGTATTCATTGCTGTTTTATATTTAGAGTTTTTGTGTGATCGCCAGATATTGTACCTTGAAAATGAGAATAAGAAAAGCGAGTAAAGCTGTCTGTTGCCGGGGTGAAGCGTGTCGGTTAACAGACATCAAAGGCGTTTGGTATGATTTCAACATGTATCTGATTACCCTGAGACAGAATGACAGCCACGACATCAAACCTGGCGGCTACATTAAAGAGATTATTCTCTGCAAGGTAACATTGAGCAACTTTGCTGATCTGTCTCTGTTTTCTTAATGTGATCGCCTCCAGTGGATGACCATGAGAGCTTCCTGTTCTCGTTTTAACTTCAATGAATACCAGGTATTCGCGTTCCCTGGCAATTATATCAATTTCTCCAAATTTACGGCGATAATTTTTGGTAACAATAGTGTAACCATTTTTTTCAAGAAAATTTACAGCAATGGTCTCTCCTCTTTTGCCGAGGTTTTGGCGATTATCCGGCATGCAGTTTTACTCCCCTGAAGGAATATCGATGAACTGGACTTGGGCCATGGAGCAATATTGCCTGGCGATGTTCTCTGGTTGGGTAGCCTTTGTTTTGAGCAAAATTATAGACAGGATATTTTTCATGGAGTGAACACATGAATCTGTCTCTTTCTACTTTTGCGGCAATAGAGGCTGCTGCGATAGAACTGCTCTTAGATTCACCTTTTATATGCGTTTCCTGGGGAATAGGGAGGGGGACAGGGAATTTACCATCGACCAGGAGATAGTCAATGATATTGCCATTCTTATTCAGATCATTCACTGCAAGTTTCATCGCAAGTAAAGATGCCTGAAGAATATTAATTTCATCAATTTTTTTCTCAGAGACCTGGCCGATTCCAACAAGGGCACCAATTCTGTGCAATTTATGGTCTAGAATAACTCTTTTGGCATGGGTGAGCTTTTTAGAGTCAAGAAATACTGAATGATCGCAGTCCCGGGGAAGGACAACGCATGCTGCAACAACAGGACCCGCCAGAGGCCCGCGACCGACCTCATCACATCCGGCTATACCGACAAATCCGCGGGAATAGAGAAGACGTTCAATCCTGAAGTTATCTTCTCCCTGTGGAGTTGACTTAGTGGAACGAACTTCCATTATTGAAGTAAAAAGATATCTTTCGTTAGAAAGAATTTTTCTCAGACACATCATTAGAAAATGATATGTCTGAGAAAATCAAGTAGGTCAAGTTCAGCGGGTAATGCCACGCTCACGAATACGTGCTGCCTTGCCTCTGAGATTGCGCAGGTAGTAGAGTCGGGAACGTCGTACACGGCCTCGTGTAACAACTTCGATTTTTTCAATCCGGGGATTGTGCAGAGCGAAGGTTTTTTCCACGCCTATTCCGTGCGAAATTTTTCGTACTGTATAGGAGGCATCCATTGTACCGCGTTTACACTTGATTACCACTCCCTGAAAGAGCTGGACACGTTCTTTGTTACCCTCAATGATCCGGATATGGACTTTGATGGTATCTCCCGGACGAAAGGTAGGGTGATCCTGTCTCATCTGTTCTCTGTTTATTCTTTCAATTATTGTGCTCATAACGATTTCTATTGTTAAATTTATTTTCGGATGCAATTGATCCAGTTAGCAATTCATTTCTGACAATGTGTCTTTACTCTTCTCTTGACCCGAGCAACCTGTCAATAATAATGGAGGCGGCTGAACGAACCGAGAGGTGATTGTAGTCTGTTTTTCCAGTTATCGGAGGGAGCGTACCATCAGCGCTCTGCATAACTTCAGGTGAGAGGCCGTGAGCTGTACCGAAAAGGAGGAGGACAGGATCCTTTTTATCGATTATTTCTCGTAATTTACCATATAAAATCATATTGTTCTGCTTATGTGCACTGGTCGTTACAAGCAGGGGTCTTTTACCATACCGTTCGGTCAGTGTCTCTATCACCGCATCAATAGATCCACACAGGCGAACAAGGCTCAGAGCCTCTTTTCTGGCCGGGTTATACTTCGCTCCATATCCGACTTTCCAGTGCTCAAGCAGTTCTTTAACCAGGATATGCTGGTCTCTATACGGAGTAGTGATAAAATAGTTCTCAACTCCGTAGGTCCGGGCCATTCGTGCAATATCATGCAGATCAAGGTTCGTTACGGCAGAACCGATGACCTCAGCCTTTTTGTTTACCACAGGATGATGTATAAGGGCTATGTTTAAACTTGTTGCACCCGGAAACGTCATCTTATATCTTTCTGATTGCGTATTACGTCATCGTATAATCCATGCCGGCGCAATACTTTTAATTCGTTGCTACTGAATTTTTCCTTTTTAACCAGGTCGGGCCTTTGTTTCAGTGTCCTTTTAACAGAGGCAAGAAAGCGGTAATCCGCTATCAGTTCATGATTCCCCGAAAGGAGTTCGGCCGGTACCCCGGAACCATTAAAAACTCTTGGTCTTGTGTATTGAGGGTGTTTCAGCAGGTTCCTGCTGAATGTATCTTTTTCTGCAGAATCACTGCATCCGAGTACACCGGGTAATAGCCTGGTCACGGAGTCAATGACAACCATTGCAGCGAGTTCTCCCCCCGTCAGTATAAAGTCTCCAAGAGAAATTTCTTCATCAACGTAGCCTTCTCTGAACCGTTCATCAACACCCTCGTATCTTCCGCAAACGAGTATCAGGTGAGATTCCTGTGATAACCTCCGGGCTGTAGTTTGATCATACTTGAATCCCTGGGGTGACAGCAGTATTACTTTCCCCTCAGGATCCCTGTTTTTAATCTTTTCAACAGCCAAAGCGAGTGGTTCAGCTTTCATTACCATCCCTTCACCTCCTCCAAACGGTCTATCGTCTGTCGTCTGGTGACGGTCAAAGGCATAGTCTCGGATATCTGTCAGATTAACAGTGATCTGCCCTTTATCCCTTGCCCTCCTGAGAATGCTCTCATCAAGGGGTGAGTTCAGCAGTTCCGGGAAGATTGTAAGTATATCAAATATCATTCGGGATTTACTTGTCCCGCTCACAGTCACTGTCAGTGTATAGTTCCAACAATCCCGGAGGAGGATTTATGGTTATCTTCCCATCGCTCTCTTTGACTATTATGGATTTTGATATCGGAACGAGAATTTCCTGATCTCCTGCTCTGATAACCATTATATCCTGAGTACCATTGGAAAATATAGTTTCAATTTTTCCAATGTCTCGCTTATTAAAATCAGCTACAGTTTTTCCTACATACTGGTGCCAGTAAAACTCATCCTCGGTAAGATCCGGCAGATGCTTTTTGGCAATGAGTACCCCCAGTCCTTCGACATCCTCCGACTGATTTCGATCAGTGATTGAGTCGAGACGGACAATGGCTGTTTTACCCTGTACCTTACAGCTCAGAACAGCCAAAGGGCCGGTAAGATCACCCCTACTGCCAACCAGAACAAGCTCTTTGTATGCCTTGATGTTTGCTGGCTGCCCGGAGTAGGAAAAGATTTTCACCTCTCCCCGCATACCGTGAGCTTTCGTAATTTTACCCAGAAGTAAGTAATCTTCAGTGGGAAAAGAATAGTCCTGTACCATACCAGCTAGACTGTCCTGCCTACTCGATAATTTCAAGCCTGGATCGTTTGTCAAATTTTGCAGCTGCGGCTGAAAGCAAGGAACGCATGGCACGGGCCGTCCGGCCCTGTTTTCCTATCACTTTACCAAGGTCTTCCGGCGCAACGGCAAGCTCAACAGTCACAGCATCGTCTTCCTCCACAAATGTGACTTTTACTTCATCCGGTTGATCAACGAGCGACTTTGCAATACAGGTTATAAGTTCTTGCATTTTCACTATTCGGCAACGGCAGCTTTTTTAATCAAGCTTTTCACAGTTGTTGTCGGGAGTGCGCCTCTACCCAGCCAGTCCTGAAGTTTGTCGTTGTCAATTTTTATTGCTGCGGGATCCATGAGCGGATCGTAAGTGCCAACAATATCAAGAAATTTCCCATCACGTTTTGCCTCACTGTCAGCCACAATAATACGATAGAAAGGTTTCTTCTTCCTGCCAAATCGAGTTAATCGAATACGTACTGCCATTCCGGTTAGTCCTCTAGTTAATAACTACTGGTTTATTCAATGGTTATCTGGGATTTATCAGCCCAGAACCGTTTGTTATCTTCTCTTCATACCTTTCGGTAATTTTCTTCGTTTACGACCTAGCATGGCCCCAGGTTTATTACGAATTTTTTTCATCATTTTCAGCATTTGAGAGTAACTTTTAAGTACTTTATTGACGTCGGTCAATGTCGTACCAGACCCTGTTGCTATACGGTTGCGTCTGCTGGTATTTATGATTTTATGGTTTTTTCTTTCCTTGGCAGTCATTGAACGGATGATTGCTTCCGTTTTAACAAGTTCTTTTTCATCAGGTTTCGGTGCATCCTTAAGCTGTTTAAGCTTGTTGATGCCGGGAACCATGTCAATAATCTGTTCCAGTGATCCCATTTTTTTGATCTGCTGGATCTGATCAAGGAAATCTTCAAGGGTAAATAGATTCTTTCGTAATTTTTGGGCTAGTTTGTCTGCTTCCTTCTTATCAATTACAGCTTCGGCTTTTTCAATAAGGGTCAGGACATCGCCCATTCCAAGAATTCGGGAAGCAATTCTGTCAGGATGAAAAATCTCAAGGGCATCCAGGGTCTCGCCGACACCAACAAATTTAATTGGTTTACCCGTGATATGTTTTATCGAAAGGGCCGCGCCGCCTCGGGCGTCTCCTTCGATTTTTGTCAGGATAACCCCTGAAATCTCAAGATCCTGATTGAATTTATCTGCTACAGTCACCGCATCCTGGCCGGTCATTGCATCGGCCACGAAGAGAACTTCAGAAAGCGGTATAGCGGACTGGATCTCTTTGAGTTCCCCCATCAATTCTTCATCGACGTGGAGTCTGCCTGCAGTATCAATGATGAGTGTATCGTAGCCGTTGGTTTCAGCTTCGTGTACTGCCTGTCTGCAGATATCAACAGGTTTTATATCCGGCGTTGATGGATGTACCGGGACTTCTATCTGACCTCCGAGTACCTGTAACTGTTCAATGGCAGCCGGGCGATAAATATCCGCCGGAACAAGATATGGTTTTCTGCCTTTGCCCTTGAGCATTGCTGCAAGTTTTCCAGAGGTGGTTGTCTTACCCGAACCCTGGAGACCAGCCATCATGATTATGACGGGCTGACGGCCATCCAGCTGTATCTGCTCTGCTGAAGATCCAAGAAAAGTTACCAGTTCCTCGTGGACAATTTTGATAATCTGCTGTCCAGGAGAAAGGGATTTTGACACTTCCCTTC
>DAOVUU010000265.1 GCA_030632405.1 Desulfobulbaceae bacterium
CCTGTCAATAAGGGTACTGAGGCCATTTGAATTGCTGTCAAGGTATGGATGGTCTATCTGGTGAATGTCACCTGTAAATACAATCTTGGTCCCTTCACCCGCCCTGGTAATGATGGTTTTGACCTCATGGGGAGTGAGGTTTTGTGCCTCATCAACGATCATATATTTTTTCACCAGACTGCGCCCCCGGATATAAGCCAAAGGTTCAATCACAAGTTTCCCATCATCAACCATTCGCTGCAGTCGTGCAGACATATCACTCTTGTCAGAAAACTGGCCCCGAATCACACCAAGGTTGTCAAACAACGGCTGCATATATGGGCCTATTTTTGACTGAATATCACCTGGAAGAAAGCCGATATCTTTATTTGACAGAGGTACAATGGGACGGGTAAGCAGAATTTGATGATACTTTTTCCTTGATTCGAGCGCTGCTGCAAGGGCCAGAAGCGTTTTCCCCGTTCCCGCCTTGCCCGTGATTGTGACAAGAGACAGCGAATGATCCTGCAGCGCATGGACCGCGAAAGACTGTTCGGCGTTACGTGGAGATATGCCGCACACATTCTTTTTTAAAATAAGCTGGACAACATCAATACCATCTTTGTATATGGCCAGAGCAGATTTCTGCCCGTTTTTCATAATGACAAATTCATTGGCAAGAAACGGTTTTTCGTAAAAAAAATCGTCCTTCTTTATCTCACCTTCAGTACTATAAAGTTTTTCTATAATTTCATAGGGAACATCCATCTCCCGCCTGCACCCGGAATAGAGCCTGCCTCTCTCACTTACATGATCCGTCGTGTAATCTTCTGCCTTTAAACCGACAGACTTTGCCTTCATACGAAGATTAACATCCTTACTGACAAGAATTACCACCTCATCTCTATTTTCTTTCGAGACATGGTAGGCGATATTAAGAATGCGATGATCATTTTTATCCTTATTGAGAAAGGAAGAGAGCAGATCATCGTGCATTTCCTGTTCCAGTCGTATGATAACTCTCCCATTTTCAGGGCCAATCTTCATCCCTCCGTTAAAAAGCTTGTCAGAACTGAGCAGATCGAGAGAACGGACAAACTCCCGGGCGTGATAATTAATTATCTGATGACCCTTTTTGAAATTGTCGAGTTCCTCCAGAACTGTAATGGGAATAATAATATCATGTTCCTGAAAGTGGTACAGACAGGAACTGTCATGGAGTATAACGTTTGTATCGATGATAAAAATTTTCTTTTTCTGCACCAGAAAACTCCGAAAAAATTATATGGAACCAGACTATTTTCTCCAAAAAGCCGGATAAAAAATAACAAGGGCTGAAAACATCTCAAGTCTGCCGACCAGCATATTCCAGGAGAGAAACCATTTCCCCGTGTCTGATATAAAAGCATAGTTCTGACTCGGTCCCACATCGCCAAAACCGGGGCCAATATTCATAAGTGTAGCAACTATAGAACTGACGGCAGTGATATAGTCAAGATCGTCTATCAATACCATAAAACAGCCGCCAAACAGCACAAGAAAGATGTTGATGATAAAATAACAGACTGAAAGATCAATAATCGAGGCTTCAACGGGGCGGCCATTGAGACGAAGCGTGCTCACCGACATGGGCTGGAGGAAGATTCGCTTAATGGTAGCGTACATATGTTTTATGATAACAACATAATGCACCACCTTTATGCCGCTTGTTGTAGAACCGGCACATGCTCCGATAAAACAGACCACTAAGAGAAACATCTGTGCGGATTGTGGCCACAGCTCATAATCGGTTGTTGTAAATCCTGTGGTCGTAAGAATTGAAACAACCTGAAATGTACCGTAACGGAGGGATTCCAGGAAACCACCATGGGTCGAATTTGCCCAGAGAACAAGACTTACCGATCCACAGAAAAAGAGAAGAAACCCCAGGTACCAGCGTAATTCAGTATTCTCCCGAACATGGTGCCATTCCCCTTTGACCATCATATAAAAAAGGCCGAATGTCACACCACCTAAAATCATAAAAAGTATAGTGATCCATTCAAAATAGGCGCTGTTATAGTAACCAAAGCTCATGTTTTTAGTGGAATACCCGGAGGTGGAAACAGTACCGAAGGAATGACAGAGTGAATCGAAAAGCGACATATCCCCCAGGTAGAGAAGAATGGTCTGAAACATATTAAGAGCCAGATAAATTCCCCAGAGCCAGACCATGGTATCCCTGTTTCTGGCCAGAAATTTATCCTTTGTGATAACCTGACCCGGGCTCGATTCAGCTCGAAAAATCCTTACCCCTCCCATACCATGGGGCAGAAAAATAAGGGTAAGCGTTAAAAATCCCATTCCACCGAGCAGATGTGTCTGACTTCGCCAAAAGAGCAGACCATGGGGCACAACTTCAATATCGGTAAGAATGGTGGCACCGGTTGTTGTATAGCCGGACATCATCTCAAAGAAAGCGTCTGTAAAGGATGGAATGGCACCGTAGATAACGAAAGGAAGCGCGGAAAAAGCGGAAATAACAATCCAGCCGAAGGTCGCAATAAAAAGACCATCTTTTATGTGCAGCTGGTGATTGTTACGGAACATCCGTTTCAGAGGTAAACCGATGGCTATGATGATAAGCGCCGATATAACGATTGCTCGCAAATCGTCTTCACCGTATAAAACTGAACAGATAGCAGGAAAAGCCATGGAACTGCCGGTCACTACCAGGAGAGATCCCAGTACATTTGCAATGGAGGAAAAGTTCATAGGTAATACACGGTGTCAGAGCTGTTGCGTTGAATGAATGATATCCTGCTGCATCACCTCTATCACTTTGACCGGGTCATCGGCTTTCGTTATCGGCCGACCAACAACTACATGATTTGCGCCGTTTCTGATTGCCATCCCCGCAGTGACAATACGTTTCTGGTCGTCTCCTGAGTCTGAAACATTTGCTCCGGGGCGAATGCCCGGGGTCACAATAAAAAGTTTCTCTCCCAGATCACCTCTCATTTTTTCAACCTCAAGGCCAGAGGAAACCACCCCGTCACAGCCCAGTTCCAACGCTCTTTTCGCTCGGTAAAAAACCAGTTCTTCAACCGATTGTGTCATGCCCATTGCCCGCATATCCTCTTCACCAAAACTGGTCAGTACCGTGACGGCAAGGAGTTTCATATCGCCCCGGGCAGCAACTGCCGCCTGTATTATCGGGTCGTTTCCATGGATAGTTGCGAAAGTCACCCCCCTGTTATTCACCTGTTCCACCGCCAGCTTAACCGTCTCCGGAATATCAAAAAATTTTAGATCCAGCATAACCTTATGTCCGCGATCCACTATCCAGTCAACGGTTTCAAACCAACTGCTCATAAAAAGCTGTAGACCCACTTTATAAAAGGTCACGTGAGATTCACACTTTTTCACTATTTCCCTGGCCTGTTCAGCTTTTTGTACGTCCAGAGCTATAATTATTCTTTCATTCAGAGGTATATTTTTCATTATATGTAATCGAGTTAGAGTATTTGTAAGTTACCACTAAAGTTGATGACTGAACCTTACCTGCTCTTCTCACCTTCTGCAAGCTCAGCCAGAATCAACTCACATCGTCTTACAGTCAAATCTTTTTCAAAGTTCCGGGGAATCAACTGAAAAACGACAAAAGCTTCGGCTCCTTTTCCTTTTAGATCTGCTCCAGGCTCAGTATCATGAAAAAGCTGATCCCCCTTAAAAATAATTTCAGACCAGAACTTCTCCTCTGTTCGTCTTTTCAGGCAGCCCTCCTGCACCATCTCTAACCAACTCTCAATCGATTGAACTTCCTCCTCCGAATCAACCGCCCTTTCCACCATCACCATACCTGCCATACCCTGCGTCTTGTCTGGAGACTGGGGAGCGGCCGCAATTTTCTCTCTCTTTTTTTTCGTCGTTATCCGGGCTTTCTTCGGTTCCATCTCCATTTTTTCATACATCACACTTGGTGCTTCCCTCAAGGACACGGCCTCGTCAGTGGTCACCACTCCCTTCGTAACCTGTGAAACAGACACTTCGGCTTCTTTGGCTATCTCGAGAGATGGTAACAATTCTTCAGCTGGACGGTCGGGAAAAGGGGCCTGGGGGATATTCAGAAAAACAGCAACAGATGCTGCAACTGCCATGGCTGAACCAGCGATAGCAAGACTTCTGGGCCGCATAAAATATACTCTACCACTCTTTTTATGGCCCTCCTTTTCTTCCATCTTCAAGACATACCACTGGTCATAACATTCAGAACAGTCAGACAGGTGTGTCCATCCCCGCTCTTCCTCCTGAGCAGAACAGTTCCCATCCACCAACAGTGCCATTTCCTCCTCAGTCAGACAACGAGTGGCACCACTCTTTTTTTCTGCTGCCAGGGCTAGTAGAGCAGCTATTCTACGCTCTTTTTTCTTCTTATCAAATCTCGATTCTGCTTTCATAGTGGACCCAAATTTTGCCTCCCCCCTGACAGTCTACCAACCTCTCTTCTATAGACGGACAAATAGTTTTAAAGTTGCTCAGGAACGAAGGAAAAGGTACAGTTCCCTGTCGAGTCCTATCCGCTCAAACTCTCTTCTAATACGTTTCATAATACGGCGCATCCTGCCATGGGCCTGATATCGTGTCTGCCCAAGGAGTCGTCCCG
>DAOVUU010000354.1 GCA_030632405.1 Desulfobulbaceae bacterium
GTACGATGCCTGGGGAGATGAATTTTCAACAAATCTGGCGTTTTCTCACTCCCAAAATCAAGCAGGAAAAGCCCGGATTCTTTTTCATAGGAAATTCGGGGTAATTTTCCTGCACTGAGACCATAAAAAAGAGCACAGATCCTGCTCCAAATTGAAATATCACGGTTGAGTGCCCGACTGGATGACCCCAGAGATACAAGTTCCCGTTCAGTTTCGCTCAACGAGATCTTCTGAGCAGCTTTATAGAGCTTGAGAGCCTGTACAGGAGTTGATTCCTGATCAAACACCTCCCATACTATAGCGGTGGTAACAGAGAATTGGGCATGAACCCCTCCTTCCGGTGCAGTCCGTCTGATACAAATTTTCTTTTCATCAGTAGTGTGGTCCAGATTTCCTCTTTCTTTGGACAGCCAGTCATGGAGAAACCCTGCAAGTTTTCCCCACTCGGAATCCTGGAAAAGAAGAGGCATGGGAAAGGGCGAATCTTCAGTTCTCTCAATGAGACTCAAAAGACAGAGAGCCGCGATGTGTTCACACCGTTTTTTACGCCTGGAAGACCTGCAAAATGAGCAGTCTTCAGTCTTGAGGGTGAATCCCTGGTGTATTCTGGACGTCTTGTCGTAAATAATTGTAAGTGGGTATTCGCCACCAAGAAGAGCTCCTGCTACATGACGATGGAAAAAAAAATGTCCCAGTTCATTCTCTCGGACAAGAGCCAGACCTTTTTCCAGGATATCATCGTCAAACCAGGGTGCTAAACAGGCAGAAACTGCTATTGAAAGGCGCAGTGGAATTTTTGATTGAGAGTTGAAATTATACATCAGGAATTATAGAGAGGTGTTAAAAAAATCGAAATCCACATACGGACCGCAGCGAGCCCTATAAGAATTGCCAGCAACGGCCTGAGATATGACACTGATACCCGGTGGCTTACCAGTCCGCCAAAGGAGGCTGCAGGTATAACAGTCAAAACGATCGGGATGCATAGTAACCATTCAATCTGCCCGGTAACCGCCTTGCCGATAAAACCGGCAATGGATGAAAACAGACCAATAGCAAGATTACTGCCGATTGCAATTCTGGTTGGGATTTGTACATAGGAAGTCATAAGAGGAATCAGGATAAATGACCCACCCTGACCCACAAGTCCGCCAAGCAGACCAACACTGGATGCCGTAGCCATAGCGCGAAAACGGTTGAACTTTAATGCTGCCACATCAGGTCTTTCACTGTCTTTTGCAACAGGCACAAACATAAGGAGGGCCGCCGCAAAAGCAAGACAGGCGAAAACGAAAAGCAGGATACTGTTTGAAACTAAACTGGCACCTGCCCCACCGATCGCTGCGGCGATAAAAATCGAGACCCCCATGTATATGGATAATTCATTTGAGACAAAATGAAATTTCTTATGGGCAAAAAACCCTGCCAGGCACCCGACCAGTCCCTGGACTATAGTCAACCCCGCTACTGACTGCATGGTAAGAGGGGACATATCAAAAAGGGGAGGGACATAAAGCAGAAGCGGAGCCATGACGATACCTCCACCTATGCCAAATACCCCCGATAGAAAACCGCTTATCAACCCCAAGAGCCCTATGAGAAAATAAATTTCCATTAGCCCCTATTCAACGACTATACCCACAGGTTCATCCACAACCTCTCCAATTTTTACGGCGGAGGTTACACCTCTGTCATGAAGTACTTTTAAAAGGGCATCCGCTTCAGAGCTTGGCAAAGACAGCAGAAGTCCCCCAGAGGTTTGTGGATCGTAAAGCATTTCCTCTTTCGCTGAATCAAGAGTGATGTGCATTTCAAGATTATGTTTGTCCACCATTGTCCTGTTGGCTTTGTTACTGCCAGTAGATTCACCTTTTCGGTACATATCGAGTGCATAGGGATAAAAAGGAAGATTCTGAAAATCAATCACTATTTTTGCATTGCAGCCATGTGCCACCTCCAGCAGATGGCCGAGAATTCCGAAGCCGGTGACATCAGTGCAGGCATGCAGGTTAAATTGCAATGCTGCATCCATTGCAGGGCCATTTAAGGCAGCGAGAAAGGGTAGAATCTCTCGTTCCAGATCTATATAGGGAAGCTTTCCTGAACGGGTTGCATTGAACAGGACACCTGAACCTATTGGTTTTGTAAGGATTAAAGTATCACCAGGCTGTGATCCGGCATTGGTGATGATGCGGTCAGGATGGACAATCCCGTTCACACAGAGACCATATTTGGGCTCTTCATCATCAACCGTATGTCCGCCGACAAGACAGGCTCCGGCTTCCACTGTTTTATCGTGCCCACCTCGCAAAATCTCACGCAGGAGCCCCATATCCAGCTGTTTAGAAGGAAACATGACAACATTTAGAGCTGTTAAGGGTTTTCCTCCCATGGAGTAAATATCAGAAATGGAATTTGCCGCTGATATCTGACCAAACCAGTAGGGATCATCCACGGGGGGAGTGATGAAATCGACAGTATTAATCATGGCGATTTCATCGGATAAACGATAGACAGCAGCATCATCTGAGGTTTCTATACCAACAAGAAGATTGGCATCAGAAGGAGGCTCAAGACCTTCAAGAGCGTCCGACAGATCCGTCGGACCAATTTTAGCTGCTCAACCGCATGTACGTGCTAATCCTGTCAGTGTCTTCTTTTTAAAAAGATTCATTATACACCTCCATATCCGAAGTATCTATGAATAGCAATGTACTCATCGGCAAACCATCTAACAAGGTACTGCTGAAAAACTTTAAAAAACCAAAATTCGTGCCATTGATGGTCAGCAGTAATAATCTAGAAAAAACAACAGAAATAAGATAGGTTGTTGCGAAGAACAACCCCAACAAGGTGCCTTAAAAATGAAAAATGATCTCCAGAAACTCATCACTATTTTTGAAGCCATGACAGATGGTGTTTGCATTATCAATCAGGATCTTACCATCGAATATATGAACTCGGTAATGGTGAAAAATTTTTGCAATGGCACTGGAACAAAATGTTACAGGACTTTAGAAAAACAGAGTGAAATCTGTAATCATTGTGAAGCTGCCAGAGTATTCAAGGGGGAAACACTCCGCCGGGAAGTATACAATAAAAGAGCTGATAAATTCTATGATATCGTCGAGACCCCCTTGGAAAACGACGATAAATCTGTCTCCAAGGTAAGTATATTCCGGGACATATCACGCAAAAAAAGACAGGAAGAAAAACTAAAAGCCTCAGAACAGCAATTTAGAAGGCTGTTTGAACATGTCGGCTGCGGTGTATTTATCAGCAGTAAAGAGGGGAAATTTCTCGACGCCAATCACGCACTGCTGGATATGCTGGGATATTTGAATAAAGAGGAGTTTTTTAAAATAGACATTGCCCATGATCTCTATTTGAGGCCTGAAGACCGTCAAAAATTTGCAGATATCATTGAACAGGAGGGACGTGTCATTGATCTTGAAGTTATATTTAAAAAAAAGGACGGCACCCCTATGCCTGCACTTTTAACCGGACATGGACGCTATGATCAGCAGGGGAATGTAATAGGCTAC
>DAOVUU010000045.1 GCA_030632405.1 Desulfobulbaceae bacterium
AACTCTCCATGAAACCGGCAAAAGAGAACTTGCCAACAAGTCTTGGAATGCTCCACGCGCCGACGTGGATGCCACCTTTGGCATACAGCTTCAAAGCCAGATTCCCCGCCTCACTGCCAAGAATAGAGAGAAAAAGATCGATGGTTTTCTCACAGAGAGGGCATGGTGAACTGTCAATGGCACCGCTGACAATAACGGGGATCAGGTCTTTCAGCGTACTCATCTGTTCCCTGATTCCAGACGATTCTGCAATTGAGTAATAATCCCTGCAAAAAGAATACAGGTCAGCAATCCCTGGTCCGGCGACCAGCATTTCATAACTGACTGGTCGTTTTTTCTTCAGCATCCAGGAAAGCAGTGCCACCTGCTCCTCATTGACCGGCCCGAAATCAACGTGCCCACCCTCAGATCCTCGTGCAAAAAGAGAGCCTCCGGTTTCAACCATGAAACCCTGGCCCAGTCCTGTACCGGGTGCAATGACACCTTTCACCTCATCTCCGACGACCTCTCCCTGCTGAAGTTCAGCCAGATCATCCGAAAGCAGCAAAGGGATACTGCTGCACACGGCGGTAAGATCATTTACAAGAACGACCTTTTTAAAACCAAAAAGCTGTTCCAGATCATGACAGTCAACCCGCCAGTGTAGATTGGTGAGTTGGGCTTTCCTCCCGCTGACAATACCTGCGACCCCAAAGGAACCGTATAAAGGCAACGTATCAATATCATTTAGAAAAGAGGCAATTATATGAGAAAGATCAGGAAAATCACGATTTACATATCTCTTACGAATCATCGGCGTATAGCTTTGAGCTGTAAATTCGAAGATTGCCAGCTCACTTTTTGTACCGCCAATATCTGCTGCAAGAAGTGTTGCCATATTAGCTCCGGAAAAACAAATTACAACTCTGCCCATCGAAAAGCCGGCCCCGATAAACGGGAAGAGACGGGACTCACTCCCATTCTATGGTAGAGGGAGGCTTAGACGATATATCATATACTACTCTGTTTACGCCCCGTACCTCGTTGATTATACGACCTGAAATCTCACTCAAAATTTCGTAGGGCAATTTTGACCAGTCGGCGGTCATGGCATCCCGGGAATCAACGCAGCGGATGGCAATGACATATTCATAGGTACGGCCATCGCCCATAACCCCCACCGTCTGAACGGGCAGAAGAACAGCAAATGACTGCCATACTTTTCTATACCAGCCGGCTTTCCGCATCTCATCCAGGACAATCACATCGGACTCTCTCAATATACGCAGTCGCTCACCGGTAACCTCTCCCATTATCCTGATACCAAGCCCAGGACCAGGAAATGGCTGACGGTACACAGCCTCCTCCGGAAGACCAAGTTCCAGCCCCAATTCACGAACTTCATCCTTAAAAAGTTCACGAAGCGGCTCGATCAAATCGAGCTTCATAACCTCAGGTAGTCCACCAACATTATGATGGGACTTGATGGGGGCCTCACCTCTAAAAGATACTGACTCAATAACATCTGGATAGAGAGTGCCCTGGGCGAGATATTTCACGCCGCCAATCCTGCCGGCTTCCTCTTCAAATATTTTGATAAAGCCCAGACCGATCCGCTTTCTTTTTGTCTCCGGATCTTTAATACCTTTCAGTTCCTGCAAAAAGAACTCGGCTGCATCCACGTCAATGACATTGAGTTTACTTTTCTCCTTGAAAAAACGAAGGACAGATTCCGACTCCCCACTGCGCATCAGGCCATTATTCACATAGATACAGGTAAGCTGGTCTCCTACAGCACGGTGGACAATGGCTGCCACCACCGAACTGTCAACACCACCGGAAAGTGCGCAAATTATTTTATCGTCTCCGATCTTTTCCCTAATTGCTTCTGTATGTTTTTCGATAAAAGAATGCATCGTCCAGTTGGGACTGCAATGACAGATACCGAAAATAAAGTTTCTCAAAACATCATTGCCTATAAGAGTGTGAGCGACCTCTGGATGAAACTGAACGGCAACAAACGGTTTTTCCTTATGGCGGAGAGCGGCATAGGGCGAATTATCGCTGCTTGCCGTTGCTTCAAATCCTTCGGGAACTCTCTCAATCCTGTCTCCATGACTCATCCAGACCTGGTGTTTAGCTCCTTCGGTGGGAAGGCCCGCAAACAGTCCTTCGGTAAAATTTACAAAAAGAGACGCTTTACCAAATTCATGTTTCACCGCCTTTTCTACTGTTCCACCCAGCTGCTGAATCATAAGCTGGGCACCATAACAAATCCCCAGAACAGGAATCCCAAGCTCAAGCAGCTGCGGATCTGAGTGAGGTGCATCACTGTCATAGACAGAGCATGGCCCGCCTGACAACACGATTCCCGTCGGATTTAATTCCTTAATCCTTGCAGCTGAGATCGAAAAGGGATGAATTTCACTGTAAACCTTCTGCTCCCGGATACGCCTGGCGATAAGCTGGGTTGTCTGTGATCCAAAATCGAGGATTATTATTTTTTCATCATGAATATCCATAGCTTAGTTCCTTACTATTTTAAGTAATCAGTAATCAGTTGTCAGTAACTGATTACTGCACACTGATAACTGATAACTTTCAGTTGCGCTATCAGGCCGTTCGGTAATTTGGCGCTTCTTTAGTAATGATCACATCGTGAACATGTGACTCTCTCAACCCTGCGGCAGATATGCGTACAAATTTTGCTTTCTGCTGAAGATCTTCAATGGTGACAGCACCAACATATCCCATCCCAGAACGCAACCCGCCCAGCATCTGGTAGATAACCGTGGAAATAGGTCCACGATAAGGTACTTTCCCCTCAATACCCTCAGGCACCAGTTTTGACGTAGTATTTACCTCAGATTGAAAATAGCGGTCAGCAGAACCCTGACTCTGGCTCATTGCACCAAGGGACCCCATCCCACGATATCCCTTGTATGTTCTCCCCTGATAGAGAAAGGTTTCCCCCGGTGTTTCGTCCGTCCCGGCAAACAGGCTTCCCAGCATCACAGAAGAGGCCCCCGCACCGATGGCCTTTGCCAGATCACCGGAATGTTTAATTCCACCATCAGCAATAATTGGAATATTGTGTTGATTTGCAACTTTGACACATCTCTGAAGAGCTGTCATCTGGGGAACACCGACACCCGCGACTATTCGTGTAGTACAGATGGACCCCGGACCAATACCCACTTTAACCCCGTTTGCACCCGCCTTTATAAGATCCATAGTTCCCTCTCCTGTGGCAACATTACCCGCAATCACAGAAAGCTCAGGGAAACAGCCTTTTACCCGGCCAATCGCATCAAGAACTCTTTTAGAATGACCATGTGCAGAATCGATAACAACAACATCAACACCAGCCTGACTCAATTTTTCAGCATTTTCTTCAATTCCAGGACCGACACCCATGGCTGCACCAACAAGCAGACGACCAAACTGATCTTTTGCCGCGAATGGGTATTTTTTAATCTTTTCAAGATCCTTTATGGTAATCAATCCTTGCAACGCCCCTTCCTCATCCACAACCAGCAATTTTTCGATACGATGTTCATGGAGTAAAGCTTTGGAGTGTTCAAGATCTATACCGACGTGTGCCGTTACCAGATTTTTACTGGTCATGACATCAGCGACCCGCAACCCGTCATCGGATACAAAACGCAGATCTCTATTTGTTACAATTCCAGCCAGTTTACCTTCATGCAATACAGGTAAACCAGAAATTTTATAGGTACTCATTATTTCCTGAACCTCAGCCACAGACTGATTCTGCGTCACTGTAATTGGATCAATGATCATGCCTGATTCAGACTTTTTGACCTTTTCAACTTCAAGTACCTGCTGGGCTATACTCATGTTTTTATGAATGATGCCCATACCACCCTCCCGCGCCATCGCAATCGCCGTACGATGCTCGGTTACCGTATCCATTGCCGAGCTGACCAGAGGTGTGTTAATAGAAATCGTTTCGGTGAGCCGGGTACTCAGGCTCACTTCCCCGGGCAGTACTTCTGAGGCGGAAGGTATGAGAAGTAAGTCATCATATGTAAGTGCTGTTTCTATATTTTCTGGTAACATAGTCCCTCCTTCTCAGGACCTGGAGCAGCGGTGTTGATACACCAAATAATTGGAATTTTATATGGTAAACCTGAATTATCCCTTGAATTTTCAGTTCACCATAGTAAAGGATCCATATAAAAATAAATTACCGGGTAGATTGTCTGACACTCCACAAAGATATAAGCGCCTTGGGGTATATCTAAGGCGGGCTCTGCCCGAAACTGATAACTAAAAATATTGAACTATGCTTTTTACAATTAATCCAGAAAACCCTCAGCTTCGACTGATTGAGCAAGTTATAAAACAGGTGAAAAGCGGTGCTATTATCTGCTATCCCACCGATACAGGGTATGGTATCGGTTGCGATCTATTTAGCCAAAAAGCCATTAAAAGAATAATACAATTAAAAAAGCGGCCCAAGCAAAAGCCTTTTTCCTTCATGTGTTCAGATCTCACCCATATCAGCCAGTATGCCCACGTCTCCAACAGCGCCTACAGACTCCTCAAAAGGAACCTTCCCGGACCCTATACCTTTGTTCTGCCAGGCACAAAACTGGTGCCAAAGATAATGGCCACCAAACAAAAAACTGTCGGTATCCGTGTCCCCGCTCATCCAATCTGCAAACTTCTAATAGAAACACTTGGTAACCCGATAATAAATACCAGCGTCCTGCTTGACGAAGAAGAAAACAGTCTTTCAGAGCCATTTCAAATTGAGCAGTACCTGACCAACAGAGTTGATATCATTATTGACGGAGGAAATATCTTCCCTGATCCCTCTTCTATTATAGATCTGACAGGCGATTTTCCTGTGGTATTGCGCGAAGGCAAAGGAGATGTTACTCCGTTTCGTTGATCAGCGCCTCTTTCAAGGATTTACTCATTGTAAAATGGAGTGTTTTCCGCTCTGGAATATCCATCATCGTCCCTGTACGGGGATTTTTAGTTATGCGCGCTTTCCTCTTCCTGACTGAAAAACTTCCATAACCTCGCAGTTCTATCCGCCTATCCTCCACCAGGGCACTGGCCATTGTCTCAAGAATTATATCAACTGCAAGACTCACATCCTGCTTCTGCATTGAGAGTTCACTACTCATCTTGTCTACTACATTTTTTTTTAACATACTCAAATTATTTTCCTGTAATCAATCACTAAAAAAAAAGGCTGTCCCGCACATGGCAGGACAACCTTGAAACTAGCTTCAACGTCAATGAATCTGGATCGATTATTCTTCTCCTGCAGGTTCACCGCCCTCGGCAGCTGCTTTCAACAGGTCACCAAAGGTTGAAGGTGTAACCTTTGCCGACGCCTTCTCTGCCTTCTTAGATTTCTCTGCTGTCATCTCTTCGCTCTTCCCTTCACCTTCGCCTTCACCTTCAAGAGTTTTAATGGAGAGTCCAATCTTACGATCTTTAGCTGAAACATTAATAACGATAGCCTTAAGAATATCCCCCACCTGATACATCCCGATCGGTGTCTTCACCTTATCCTTGCTGATTTCAGATACGTGGACAAGGCCCTCGATACCCTCTTCAAGTTTCACAAACACACCGAAATCAGTTACGTTAGTGATTTCTCCCTCAATGACAGTACCGGAAGGATAGTTATTATATGCTGCCTGCCATGGATCCGGTACGAGCTGCTTAATACCAAGTGAAAATCTTTCGTTTTCTTTGTCTATCTTCAGAACAACGGCCTGAATCATTTCACCTTTGGTATATTTCTCAGATGGGTGTTTAATTCTCTCAGTCCAGGATAAATCAGATACGTGGATAAGACCGTCAATACCCTCTTCTATTCCAATAAACACACCAAAGTCTGTGATATTTTTTATTTTTCCTTCGATAACAGAACCGACAGGATAATTTTCAGTAACCAGATCCCATGGGTTTTGCTGCAACTGCTTCATGCCAAGTGAGATGCGTTTGGTTTCAGTCTCAATATTGAGGACCATAATTTCCAGCTGATCACCGACGGCTACCATCTTAGAAGGATGTCGTGGTTTTTTGGACCATGTCATCTCTGACACATGGATAAGGCCTTCAACACCCTCTTCAAGTTCTACAAACACACCATAATCGGTTATCGAAACAACATTACCGGTAGTCTTTTCTCCCACAGGGTATTTATCCACGACAGTTGCCCATGGATCATCGCGAAGCTGTTTGACACCAAGGGAAACACGGTCTTTCTCTTTATCGTATTTAAGAACTTTAACTTCCAGGTCCTCACCTACTTTATACAATTTTGCCGGATGAGACACTCTCCCCCAGGAAAGATCGGTAATATGACAAAGTCCATCCATACCACCCATATCGATGAACAGGCCGTAATCAGTGATATTAGTGATTGCACCTGTGATAATCTGTCCCTCTTCCAGCTTGGAACGCATCTGTTCACGGAGTTTATTACGTTCTTCTTCAAGAATCGCCCGCCGTGAAATAACGACATTATTTCTTTTGCGATTAAATTTAAGGATCTTAAACTCAAAAGAATCACCAATCAGTCCGTCAAGATCTTTAACCGGGCGAAGATCAATCTGTGAATATGGCAGAAAGGCAGGAACACCTATATCAACTGACATTCCACCTTTAACACGGCTCTCAATCTTTCCTTCAATGATACCATCAGCTTCCTGGATCTCTGCGATTCTCTCCCATACCTTGATAGCAATAGCTTTTTCACGTGACAGAAGGAGTCCACCTTCCTCCTTACGGCGTTCTATGAACACCTCAAAAACATCACCGATTTTAATCTCGGTATCATCTTCCAGACGAAATTCAGACTTAGCAATATAACTTTCTGCTTTATCACCGACATCTACAAGAAAATAATCATCAACGGCACCGATAATTGAGCCCATGGCTACATCACCGACGGCCACCACCTTGTTATTTTCTTCCATTTCGAAGAGCTCTGCAAAGCTCATCTCTTCACTACTGTCCTGGGTTGATTGTTTTAATTCTTCTGTCATGGATTTTTCTCTTTTTGCAGACCAAAGGCCAACGGGTTTGAGTTAACAACACTTCCTCATCAAGCTGAAGTGTCAAAAGAAAATAAGGCCACTCTCCAGGCTGGAAAGTAACCTTCGCCTATTAGTGCCTTATAAACTTTTCCTTGCTTTTTTAACAAGAAAAAATATTAACAAAGGTACTTCCCTCGACCATTCAAGTTTGGCGGGGTTTGAACATCATCTTATATCAATCTTTTATCGAAAGCACAAGCACTTCTTGGGAAATATTTTATTTTTTTGGCCGTCGATATTTTTTCTGCCGACTCTTATGCTGATACTTCTTGTGGCCTGCCGCCTGGCCTTTGGGAGGCGGCTTCAGGAGCGACTCCTCGGGCACTATACACTCAAGTTTTCTGCCTATAAACGCCTCTATTTCAGGTAAATAAAATGCCCCCTCTTCACAGGCAAAGCTCACCGCCCTGCCGGCAGCTCCAGCCCGTCCTGTGCGGCCAATACGGTGTACATAATCTTCAGGCTCATAGGGTAGAGTGTAGTTTACCACAAAGGTGATTCCCTCAATATGAATGCCTCTCCCCGCAACATCAGTTGCAACAAGTACCTTCACCTTGCCGGACCTGAATCGCTCTAAGCGCGTAACTCGTTTATTCTGCTGCACATCTCCGGACAGTAACACACAGTCAATCCCGTTTCGCTGGAGACGATCCGACAATTTCCTGGTCTCGTTTTTCATATTTGCAAAGACAAGTATCCTGTCTTCACCATGCTGCTTTATAAGATTATAGAGAACCTTGTATTTATCCTCTGAGGTAGCCAGATAAACAGTCTGCTCAACCGTCTCAACGGCTACCTGATCAGGTTCTGCCTCAACCATTTTAGGCTCAACACACCATTGCGATGCAAGGCGTGTAACATCCCCGGGGACGGTCGCAGAAAACAGCATCGTCTGCCGTTCTCTGCGATTGGGGGTCCGCCCTACAATCCTGCGAACATCAGGAATAAAACCCATGTCAAGCATACGATCAGCCTCATCGAGCACCAGAATTTTGCATTTACTTAAATCGACAACGTTTTTACCGAGAAAATCAATAAGGCGTCCCGGGGTTGCAATAACAACATCGCACCTCTTTGACCGCAAGCTATCCATCTGTTTTTGATAATCTACACCACCATAGACAGGCTGAATTACAATATTGCTATACTTCGCCAATCCCTCACCGTCTTTTGCTATCTGCATAACAAGTTCGCGAGTCGGCGCCAGCACAAGAGCCCGTACTTCTCTTTTTTTATCTGCTCCTCTTTTTTCCAGCAGACGGGATAAAATGGTGATGAGAAAGACGGCACTCTTGCCCGTGCCTGTATTTGCCTTGCCAATAAGATCTTTACCCGCCAGCACATCCCCCAGGGCTTTGCCCTGTATAGTCGTACAATACTCGAACCCCTGATCGAAGATAGCTCTCATCACACTCAACGGTATATCAAAATCATGAAATCGAACTTTCCCCTCTACTGGTTCTATGGGGAAGCTATCCAGATTCCATGACTTCTTTCTTTTTTTCTGCCGAGGAGCACGGTATCGAGGAGTTGTAATATCTCCATCGTGACTTTTACCAGCCCGATTTCCATCAATCGTCTTAACCTGTTTTTCAATTGCCGGAATTGGGTCAGAATTTTCCTGCCTCTTTTTTTTGTTTACCCCCAGCACCCTGCCCAATTTCAATTTTCCTGCCCGTGCAAGCTGCTGTATTTTATTTCCAGCGGAGATAATATTTTTTTTAATCATAGAAGATGTTCCAGCCTGTGAATCGATTGAGAGAGATTTATGTAACAGTGAAAATAATTTATAAGGAAGTGAAAGGATGGTAGCATCGTAAAAACCCTCCATCCGGAGTCTCACAGGCTCGCTTACCTACTTAGCCATCTAACATTTAGAGTTTTTACAAGAATAGATCTGATGAAATAAAAAACTACAAAGAAACTCTGTATGACAAAATACTGAGCACTATTCTTTCCCGGCGATACGCAGTTCCTCCATCAGTGGGCCAAACAGTGTCTCATACTCAGGTATCGCCTTTCTCAATATAGTCACGATATAGGAAATTTCCGCATCATTCACAACGAGATTTACGGAGTGGGCCAACGCTTGCAAATCATACAAGGTTTGAAACTCTTCCCCGATCAGGACATAAAAAATGGGCCTGCGCCTCGACATCTTCATGTTTCGCATATAATCGTGGAATATCCCGGACGTTACCCCTCCCGGTTCATATGCGCTGTGTAGAAAGACACTTGAATAGTTGACAAATTGCATTTTATTGACAGCTTCTTCAGATGAAGATGCTGTTTCTACCTGATAACCGAAGACTTTCGCAGCCTTGATAACTTTTTCTTTGTGCGGGGTGTCGGGCATCAAAACCAGAGCCTGGGGAACATCCTCCACAATCTCTTTATCTTCAAAAACCCCTTCCTTCAACCATCCAGTATCGGGTGGAGGCGGAGGCTGCACCCGAAGATTTGCAGGGGAACCCTGTTTCACTTTCCCCACCGGCCGAGCAGCAGAATCAGATTTCAACTGACTGGCATCAAGTCCAAAAGGCTTCGAACAGTGGACACATTTTATTTTAATTTTTTTGCCGGGATCCAGTTTTTCAATACTCTCCTGAATTTTGGCACTCATTCGAAGCTGTTTTCGACAATGGGGACAATTAGCGATCATTACAACCTCATCAATGGGTGGTAACGGAAAAATTCTTCATCTGCCTGGATAGCACAAGCTCAATTTTTCACTGACCCACCTGAAATGTAGAGTTTTATGAATTTATAATCAATTAAATTTATCGGCCAAAATGCCCTTGTTCCTCTTCTTCAGCTTCCATCGCCAGATCATCAAGCGTTGACGTTGCCTCGCCGCGCTCCGACTTCAATCGATCCATCCCGCGATTCATTTCACTGCGCTGTGAACAGTAGATGAGTGAACTTTCTTCTGTAACCTGCCCGCCACTGTACAATTCGAGAATATGTTGATCAAATGTACGCATATCAAGAGCTGAACCCTCACGGATTACATTGTAAAATGTCTTTTCCTCTGTTTCTCCGTTGAGGATCAGATCTTTCACCCGAAGACTCGTACGGAGAATT
>DAOVUU010000108.1 GCA_030632405.1 Desulfobulbaceae bacterium
AACCGAGTATCAGGTTTGCCTGTCTGTTAACAAGAGTAAAGTGAGGTTTCGTTGAAACTTAACATTCCGGATAATATTGCAGCAATTACACCCTATCCACCGGGAAAACCAATCGATGAACTTGAGCGTGAGTATGGTATAACCGGATCTATAAAACTTGCATCTAACGAGAATCCCTGGGGGCCTTCTTCGCGTGTAGTGACTGCCCTGCACGAAGAGCTGATGAGTTTAAACAGATACCCGGACGGGTCGTGCTATTACCTTACAGAGGCTATTGCTGAAAAAATTGGAGTTGATCCCGCTGAGATTGTGCTGGGGAACGGTTCCAATGAGGTTATTGAGTTTCTGGTGAAAGCGTTCATCAGAGAGGGTGATGAAGTTATTACAAGCCACCCTTCTTTTTTGATGTATCAGAAGATTGTCCAGGTTCGCGGCGGAGTTAACCGTGTGGTGCCGTTGTCCGACATGAAACATGACCTGGAAGGTGTGCATGATACGATCTCCGAAAAAACCCGGCTTGTTTTTCTTGACAATCCGAATAACCCGACGGGAACAGTTATAAACCCGGTCGATCTGCATGGGTTTTTATGTAAGGTCCCTGAGTCCGTTATAGTTGTTCTGGATGAGGCTTATGTGGATTATGTGGACAAGGCTTTCCGGGTTGACACAAAAAACCTTGTACGTCACCGCAGGGGGTCTTGTCCCGTTGTTTTGTTAAGAACATTCTCAAAAGCGTATGGTCTTCCCGGTCTGAGGGTCGGGTTTGGTATTATGGCTGCAGAGGTTGCAGCATGTCTGCACAGGGTCAGACAGCCCTTCAATATTAATCGGATGGCCCAGGTTGGAGCGCTGGCTGCTTTGGATGATGAGGCGTTTTATCAGCAGACACTGGATAATACGAGAAAGGGACTACATTTCCTGTCCGGAGAAGTTGGTGGGTTTGGATGTATAAGCTACCCTTCTCAAACGAATTTCTTTCTCATTGATATCAGGGGTGATGCGGATACATTGTACAGGGAGATGCTCTGTCGAGGGGTTATTGTCCGTTCGATGAGCAGCTATGGTTTTCCTCATTTTATTCGAGTTACCGTCGGAACAGAAGAAGAGAATATTCGTTTTCTGGCTGCTTTGAAGGACTGTATGGATACTCTTGGTTATGTCTAACACAAAAAACATTGTTACCATTGACGGCCCCTCTGGTGTTGGGAAATCAACAGTAAGCAGGAAGGTTGCCGGTGCATTGGGATACACCTATATTGATACTGGAGCTATGTACCGTGCGGTCGGACTTTTCCTGGATAGACTTGGAGTGGATGTGGGTAAACCTGAAGATCTCTCCCGTTGTCTTGGTGACTTAAGGTTGGATCTACGACCACCGGTTGAAGAGCTAGGGGATGTTTGTGTGCTGCTAAATGACGAAGATATCAGTGATATAATCCGCACTCCGGAGGCGGCAATGGTCGCCTCACGCATCTCTGCCATTCCAATTGTAAGGGAAAAATTAACCGAAATGCAGCGATTACTGGGAGTCAGAGGCAATGTTGTGGCCGAGGGTAGAGATATTGGAACGGTTGTTTTTCCTGCGGCAAGACACAAGTTTTTTCTCGATGCAGAGCCAGGGGAAAGGGCCCGCAGGCGTGTAGCACAGTTGCGGGAAAGAGGCGTTGAGGTGGACGAAGGGGAGGTGCTGGCCATGACTCTTGAGCGGGATCAAAATGACACTGAAAGGGAAATTTCTCCGCTCAGGCAAGCTGAGGATGCTTTAAGAATAGACAGCACAAATATCACAATTGAAGAAGTAGTTACAAAGATTCTACAAAAGATATCTGAAAAAACAGGATAGACCTTTTTTTGTTTTTCTCCCCGACTCCCGGAAAAAAGAGGGCGGGGAGAGGTTATATCCTATTCCAGTACGAAGTCCGCACGTCTGTTGTGACTGTAAGCCGTTTCATCCATGCCTGGAAAAAGAGGTCTTTCTTCGCCGTATGAGAGGGTTTTAATTCTCGAAAACTCTATACCAAGGTCAATAAGAAACTGGCGGGCGTTTATAGATCTTCTTTCGCCAAGGGCAAGATTGTATTCGTTGGTTCCCCGCTCATCGCAATTCCCCTGGATGGTTACTGTCTCTCCCGGGTTGGCGTTTAAATACTGAGCGTTACGAACCATCATGTCTGTCATATCAGCAGTGATTCCAGCCTGGTCAAATTCAAAGTAGATTGGGTAGAGGTTTTCCGAGGATCTTCCGTGAGCCCTTTTATACTCGTCGGTTTGATTGTCGGCCAGGCTATCCATTCCACCACCGCCGGTAGTGTCGTCCAGGTTGCCTTCGGCTGACAGGTTTCCTTCTGAATACCCCCCTTCTGCTTGTGGATAGTTTATATCTGTTCCACTGGATGGTCCTGCACCTGCGGATCCTCCTGAACCAGGAGGGACAACAGTTTTTTTACTGCAACCGGCCCCAAAAAGGATAAGCGAGCCAAGAAAAGACGAGAGTACAAGTGTTGTGAAAAGCCTTTTGTTCATGATTTCTCCTGTTTTTCCAGAGCGATGGATGTTTTTGTTTAAAGGGCGGTGGCTTGAAAAATGGATTTTTACAACCCCGTCAAGCATAACGAGTAAAATAATTGTACAGTTTAGCCGTATTAACAGGGAGGTCAAGGATAATTTGCCTGTCTGATAATTCTATTTACCTGTTGCTGATCAACTTCTATAATGGTATTGCGATGGTAATCACATAAGATGGCGTCGTAAAAAGTCCGATCTCCTTCGTTGTAGGTTTTTATCAGAACCTCAGCATACCACATGTATGGCTGAGGGCCTGATAAAAACACTACGCCTCGTATATCGAACTTTTTGACTTAGCCATCTACGGCTTCCGATAAGCGTAGACTTCGAGTGATCTTTTTACGAGTTTATCACATAGGGGATACAATGCTGGAGTTGGGTAATATGGATAAAAAAAACAGAGATCATTTACTGACAGCCACGTGTGCTCTTGGTTTAGAGGACTTGATTAAGGGGGAGATAGAGGTATTTGGGGGGAGAGACATCTCCTGCGGGAGAGGGGTTGTTTTCTGGAAGGGAGAACTGGCTTCTGCTTATCGCTCCTGTTTGTGGTCTCGGTTTTCTTCTAGAATTCTTCTGCACCTGTATGAGTTTGAGGCAACAGATGAGGACGAGTTGTACAGAGAGTGCCTGGCCAGACCCTGGTCAGAACATATCGGTGTTAAAACAACACTTGCCGTTGAGTGCACCATTTCTGCTGGAAGCCTGATAAATCACAGCCATTATGCAGCGTTGAGAGTAAAAGACGCAATTGTTGACTATTTCAGGGAAAAGGAGGGAGACCGTCCTTCAATCGACACCCTGCGCCCGGGGGTAAGGATACATCTCCATATTGATAAAACGAAGATGGTCGTTTTTCTGGATCTTTCCGGGGAAAGTCTGCATCGCAGAGGCTATAGGGTTTCGGGAGCGCGGGCTCCACTGAAAGAGACACTTGGGGCTGCTATTGTTGCTTTGAGTGGCTGGTTGGGCAGTGGTGCCGGAGCACTCGTGGATCCTTTGTGTGGGACTGGAACCCTGCTTATAGAAGCGGCAATGATGTATGGTGACAGGGCCCCCGGTTTAACCCGTAGTTATTTTGGTTTTATGGGGTGGTTACAGCACGATGGCGCTTTGTGGCAGGACCTGTTGGATGAGGCGGTTGCACGGGGAAGAGCAGGGTTGGAAAAAGACTGGCCGGCCATAACCGGTTATGATTGTGAACCGGTAGTGGTGGGCAGTGCGAGAAACAATGTTGAACGTGCCGGACTTGGTGAGCGTATCCGGATTAAGCAGGCTGAACTCGCAACCCTTCAACCCTCCACCGGAAAAGGTATGATTTTATCGAATCTGCCCTATGGTGAACGGCTTTCTGAAAAAGAGCAGGTGTCATATCTGTACAGGGCGTTCGGTCGTATCTGCGGGGAAAGGTTTTCCGGTTGGGAAGCAGGTGTTTTTATTTCAAATGCAGATCTTACAGACAGTTTCAAATTAACATGGAAACAGAGATATAAGCTTTTCAACGGGACCATACCCTGCAGGCTCCTGGTGGGCAGTGTGAGTGGTGGTGATGATTCTTTTCGATGGGACAGGCTGCCTGAATTGAATAAGGAGACCGTGGGAGAGTTTGGTAACCGGCTTAAAAAGAATCTAAAAAAATATCTACGCTGGGCAGAAAGAGAGGGGATATCCTGTTTCAGGGTTTATGACAGTGACCTGCCTGAGTATAATGTCAGTGTTGATATTTATGAAAAATGGGTGCATATTCAGGAGTATGCTCCTCCAAAATCGATTGCCCCTGAGCTTGCCGAGCAAAGACTTAGAGATGTGGTAAGACAGGTAAGGGAGGTCATGGGGGTACGTTCAAACCGTGTTTTTCTTAAAACACGGCAGAGGCAGAGAGGAAAAACGCAGTATCAAAAAAAAGACAGCAAGGGAAAACTGTACGAGGTGGGAGAGGGTGGTTGTTATTTCCTGGTGAACTTTACGGACTATCTTGATACAGGTCTTTTTCTGGATCATCGCCCGCTGCGACAGAGGATTTTTCAGCAGGCAAAGGGGAAGAGGTTTTTAAATCTCTTTGCATATACCGGCAGTGCGACCATTCACGCTGCTGTGGCTGGTGCGGCAAGCACTACGACCGTTGATCTGTCGGCCACATATACAAAGTGGACGAAAATGAATCTGGCGCTCAATGGCCTGGGTGTGGAGAAACATACTGTTGTGCAGGGTGATTGTGGGGCATGGTTGAGGGCGACCGAGGGGACTTTTGATATGATTTTTGTAGATCCCCCAACGTTTTCAAATACAAAGAAAGAGAGACGGGTCTTTGATATTCAAAGGGATCATTTGGGCCTGATTAAGCTTGCCATGTCTCGATTGGATGCATCGGGGGTGCTGTTTTTTTCAACAAACTACAAAAGATTTGTTTTGGATGTCCGGTTGAAAGAAATTTTTGACATAGAGGATATCAGCAAGGCAACAATACCCTTTGATTTTTCCAGAAGCAGAAAAATCCACATGTGCTGGGAAATAAAGAAGAGAAAGGTTGGAGGATGGAGAGAGGAGGATAGAGAGTGATGGAAACTGAAAAATTGATGGAACAGGTTGAGGATCTAAAGAACCAGATCGCTCGAGAGAGAAAAACAACTGCAATACTAAAGAAAAGGGCTTTCATGGCTGCAATGAAAGCGCGTTCTTTTAAGGACACTGATGTGCAGGGGAGCCTGGAAGAACATGACCTTGGCGCCGACCCAAACAGCCGGGTGAAAAACACTTTCCTGGAGGACATAAGTCACGAAATACGGTCTTCAATGAACGGTGTTATCGGGATGACGGGCCTTGTTCTGGAGACAGATCTAACAGAAGAGCAGAGGCAGTATCTGGAGATGGTGAGCTCATCTGTTGATCGGTTGCTGGGTGTGGTAAACCAGGTTCTCGATTACTCCAAAATAGAGTCCGGTCAGATCGATTTAAAGAGAGAAGATTTTGAATTACGGGAGAGCCTTGATCATGACCTTTATCTGTTGAGATTGACAGCTCAGAAGAAAAATGTCGAACTCTCCTGTCATATTTCTCCGAATGTTCCAGCTTATATCCATGGAGATCCGGAGCGGTTGATCCAGGTTATCAGCAACCTGGTAAGCAATGGAATTAAATTCACAACAGAGGGCTCTGTCACGATAAAGATTGAAAACGACGGGTATGATATTAACAACAACCTGCAGCTCAAGTTTACAATAACTGACACGGGTTGTGGCGTAGATAATAAAAACAGGGAGTTGATCTCCCGTTATTTCAAACAAAAACTGAGACATCAGGCGTCCCAGCCTCTTGTGATTGGGTCAACGGGACTGGGGCTGACCGTTGTCTCTCGACTCGTTGGGATAATGGGGGGTGATATTGGTCTTGAGAGTGGCTCCTCCGGTTCAACCTTCTGGTTCAGAATCCCCGTACAGGAGGTGACCGACTACCGTACTGTAGAAGAGCAGGGCAGTAAGGCTTTTGAGGGTATTGAGAAAACAGACAGTTATGCACTCAAGGGAGCAAAGGTCCTGCTGGCTGAAGATGAGCACATAAACAGAGTTCTTATCCGGACATTACTCCAGCAGTTTGACGTGGAGGTTACCTGTGTTGAAAGTGGTGAGCAGGCGGTCGAGGAGGGGCGTAATGGGATGTATGATATTTTGCTGATGGATGTTCAGCTTGGGGAGATGGATGGACTGGAGGCGACAAGAGAAATACGGAAATTTGAGAAAAAAAGAGGTGGACACCTTCCGGTGGTGGCTCTAACCGCCATGGCTATGCCGGGTGATCGGGAAAAATGTTTGCAGGCCGGCATGGATGACTATTTATCTAAGCCTGTTGAGAGAGATCGTCTTGTTGATATGCTGGATAAACATCTTACCAGCAAGGCTCTGGTTGTGGTGAGTGAAGTGGATTCCCAGCAGATTATTATCCGTACCCTGGTCGAATCCGGGTGGCAGGTAACTATTGCAGAAACAAGACGGATGGCCATGTACGAAGTGTCTCTGTCACATTTTGATCTTATAGTATTTGATATAGCCTCTCCCGAACTGAAAAACCTGGAGGCTGTAAAGATCATCAGGCAGTTGGAGGGGTACTCAGGTCAACGGGCGACAATTGTGGGTGTTGGTGTCGACGCGGGTGGTGAGAAGTGTCTCGACTATGGGGTGGACAGGTATATAGGTGGATCCTTAACACAAGATAAAATTAAAGCAGAGCTTGCATCTGTTGAAAACTGAGGGCTCTCTGTGATACATTATTCCCATGTCTGCCTGGATACCTTTGGGTATCAGCTGCCCCCGAGAATTATAACTTCAAATGAAATAGAAGAACGACTGGCCCCTCTGTATGACAGGCTGCGCCTTCCTCCAGGGCGGCTTGAATTGATGACCGGTATCAGGGAGAGGCGACTGTGGGCCGACGGCACCAGACCCAGTTTCGCTGCCACCCTGGCCGGTAAGAACGTTTTTGCCAGGGGGGATATAGATCCGCAGGGGATTGAATGTCTTATTTTTACGTCGGTTTCACGGGATATGATGGAGCCGGCAACGGCCGCATTTGTCCACAATAACCTTGGATTGTCTTCATCCTGTCTTATTTTCGATGTATCTAATGCATGTCTCGGTTTTCTTGATGGAATGGTGATGCTGGCCAATATGATTGAATTGGGCCAGGTAAAAAATGGCCTGGTTGTTTCCGGTGAAACAGCTGAGGATCTGCTGGAATCAACGCTGCTCTCCCTGCTCGAGGATGAGACGTTTACGCGAAAGAGTATAAAGCCTGCCTTTGCCTCTCTGACAATAGGCTCAGGGGCCATGGTGTTGTTTATGAGGCGGGCCGAGGAAGGTGAAAAGAAACCTTTGCTGGTTTGTGGAGCCTGGAAGGCAAACACCATTCACTCCGATCTTTGTCACGGTGGCCAGAATGGCCATAAAACCATCTTAATGGCTACAAATTCAGAGGAGCTTTTATATCGTGGGGTTGAAACGGCTCTTTTGACATGGAAGGAGTTTTCAGAGAAACCGGGTTGGCAAGGGGGGGATATAGACCATTTTTTTTGTCACCAGGTTGGTTCTGCCCACGCAAAACTGCTTTTTGAACAGTTGGACCTGGCTGCAGAGAAGAATTTTGCAACACTGGCAACTCTGGGGAATGTGGGGTC
>DAOVUU010000209.1 GCA_030632405.1 Desulfobulbaceae bacterium
AGTTTATCCCTGCCTCCCGCGATCATGGAAGCCATTTCAATGACATCGTGAAGCCCTTTTTCATCATTTACTCCGGACATGACATGTTTGGAGGTTGCGCTGAGACAGGTATAAAACCAATTGACATTATAATTTTCTATATCAATATCGGTGGCAATACAGGGTTTTACAAGAAAATGGATATTGTCCAATTGATCCACGAGCCGTGATACATCGTAAAGATCCTTCAGGGTTGTTGGCCTGATTTTTCCGGTCTCAGGATCGAGAATCTTGATGGCAGCACCACCGGTGCCAAGATGTACCCGATCTTCGCTTAAATGAAGATCGTTTTCAGGGTCTCGGCCGCAAAGGAGTACTTTGTCAGGTGCTTTCGCTACCTGTTCTGCAATCATTTTCTCTGTAAACCGGATAATTTTATTGTCTCTGTCAATGGCGGCACCATTATCTTCAAGCATTTGGACTGTATCTTCGAGTCCCTGTTCATAGGTCATCCCGGTTTTTCCAAGAATCTGCAGAGAAGCCTTATGTACAGTCTCTATCTGTTTCGCCGACAGAGGGCGATATTGGCCACCCTGCAATCCTGTTAAATTCATGATAATCTCCCTGGCTAGTGCCTGTCTAGAGAATGCATTTCTTGCCAACTATCAAACATGATAAACTCGTAAAAACCTTGAAATTGCATTTTTCTGTCATTCCCGCGTAGGCGGGAGGTAAGCACAGACTTCGATCTCGTAATTTCAAGACGTTCTGGATCCCCGCCTGCGCGGGGATGACGACGCAACGGACTTTTTACGACGCCATCATACATGTTCAAGTATCGCAATAACTTTTGAACACTTACGATACGCTCTCTGCATGATTTCCTCAGCTTCCGTGAGGATTGTCTCTTTGTAGCTTTTGTCTTTTATATCCTGCATATTTATCAGCACATTCTGGTAGGCGCCCCATATTCCTGTCTCAAGGGATTTAGCGCCAACCTGAGTGTCTGATTTAGATGCGGGATTACCATGGAGAGCCACTTCAATAAGTGCACTCCATGCCTCATCCCCCAGTCGCATGGTGGAGAGCGGAACATTGATTGCAGTCTGCAGGCCTGCCTGCATCTTTGCAGTGCGCGCCTGTTTTTCCGCGTCTGTTCCTTTTGGCATACGTAACCCTTCCATGTATTCATTGAAGGCGGATGTGTCGGCATCAATCATCGGAATGAGTTGGCGGGTGAGTCTGTGGTGTTGAGGAATTGCTTGCATCATATGCGGCGGTACATCTTCAAATCTTCTTACTCCGTAGGTCAGTTTTGCAACCATTGCCCCCAGTCCTGCTCCAATAGCAGCAATAGCAGCAGATGCAGAACCACCACCGGGAGCAGAGGAGCGTGAACCTACCTCCTCAATGAAATCACGCACCGATAGAGAGGCAAGGGGCTCTTTGGGCTTTTCTCTGACAATATATTCAATAATCCTCTCTTTTGGAATAAAGGGTGAGACTGAATTGAGCCCAAGCCGTTCAACCGCCAGCCGGATTTTCTGGCCTTCTTCATAGATAAAAAGATCTTCCTGCTCAATATAGTAGTCTGCTGCCATCAGTAGAGATTTAAGAGGGACTATTCCAATTATTTCCGATCCTGTGACACCAACCCGCAGTGCCCTGGCCTCCCTTTTGACCTCTTCAAACAGTGTATGGATGGGAGTTACTTCAAAATTGTTGAGGTTAACGGTAACCTGGGCCATGTTATATTCGTCAACAAACCATCCCATTCCCTTGACGTCTTTTAACCTGCCTGGTTTATCCGATCCTCTGCCGGCTTCTCTCAGATTTAAAGCTATGCGGTGTGCCTGGTTGGAGGTGCCGAGGAGGTTGACGTTATAGGCAATAAGAAACATGCGGGCTCCAGTGGCGGTTGCACCCCAGGAGGGCACAAACTCATCGGGGCCAAAATCAGGTTTCCATCTGGCGTCTTTCAGCCTTTCCTCAAGCCCTTCATATTCACCTCTGCGCACATCGGGGAGTTTGCGGCGGTAGTCATGGTCTGCTGCTTCTTCATAGAGATAAAAGGGGACTGCCAACTCCTCTGATGCTCTTTTGGCAAAGCGTTTTGCAACTTCTGCACACTCTTCCATGGTGACTCCTGCAACAGGGATGAACGGGCAGACATCCATGGCACCGAAACGGGGATGCTCTCCACTGTGAGAGCGCATGTCAATTTTTTCTTTGGCAACTCTGGCTGCCGCCAGGGCACCATCGATTATACTCTCGGGATCACCAACAAATGTGTAGACTGTCCTGTTGGTTGAACGTCCAGGGTCAACGTCGAGGAGACTGCATCCCGCACTGTTTTTTATTGCATCGGCAATGGCCGTTATGACTTCCTGATTCCGGCCTTCAGAAAAATTAGGTACACATTCTATGATTTTTTTCATTTTTTTCGTTCCTTGAGTTTTGTCTTATACAACCTTTTCGCCACGCTTATACACTTCAGCAACCGGATTGGCACCGGCATGATAGGCGAGGATCGCGGGAGAGTTCCCGTCAAGCAGTAAAAAATCTGCTAGTTTTCCAGGTTCCAGGCTGCCGGTGGTTTCAGCTTTACCGATAGCATAGGCTGAATTCAGCGTGGATGCTGTCAAGGCTTCGGCGGGGGACATGTTCATATTTAAAACGGCAAGCCCGATTATAAAGGGCATTGATTCAGTGTAGCTTGAACCGGGATTGCAGTCTGTGGCAAGGGCAACGGGGAGATTGCTGTCGATCATTCTGCGGGCTCTTGCATAGGGTTTTCTGAGGCTGTAGGCTGTGGCAGGAAGCAGATTAGCAACAACCCCGGCCTGGGCCATTTTGATGATGTTTTCATCACTGGCTGCAAGCAGATGATCTGCTGAAATAGCGCCGAGTTCTGCAGCAAGTGCAGCTCCCCCGAGATCGTGTACCTCATCGGCATGGATTTTCACCTGCATACCACAATCTTTTGCCGCCCGCAGCAGTCGCCTGCCCTGGTCAATGGTAAAGACGCCTTTTTCGCAAAAAATATCGCAATGCTGAGCAATATTCTGGTCGCGGACAGCGGGCAGCATCTCATCGATAATATGGTTAATAAATCCATCTGGATTATCTTTATACCGGGGTGGAATTGCGTGGGCTCCGAGAAATGTTGCCACCACATCCTGGGGCGTGGTTTTGGCTGCCCTGTCTATGGCCGCAAGCATTTTTAATTCATTTTCGGTGTCAAGCCCATATCCGCTCTTAATTTCGAGAGTGGTCGTACCAAAAGATAGCGCTGTCAAGGCGTGTTTAAGACTGTTTTCATACAGTTCGTCTTCTGTGGCTGCTTCTACAGCTTTTACCGAGGAGAGTATGCCGCCACCCTGTTTGAGGATTTCAAGATAGGGTGTCCCTGCAATTCGCATCTCAAACTCACTTTCTCTTCTTTTGGCAAAGCAGATATGGGTATGAGGGTCAACAAAGCCTGGAATCATGCATCTGGACTGGCAGTCAATTTCCCGGGTTATAGTGTCGGTTTGAAAGTTGGCAAGGACTTCTTTTTCTTCTCCTATTCTGCAGATTAAACCGTTCTCAACAAGGAGCGCACCATTGCTGAAATGACTGATTTTACCCTGTGCCCTGCCTCCTGCCGGGGTGCCTGTATCCAGAGGCGTATCAATCCGACAATTGTGAAAGAGTTTTACAGACATCTTCAGACAACCTCCTGTGTTGGGTTACTTTTTTTCGCCAAAAAAATTATCTGCTGCGTCACTGACAAGTGAGTCATCTGCCCGGAATGGAATAGTGATCTGATCATCGTTATTATTGTTCTGATTATATTCCATGGCCACCTCCATGGCATTGGGATTCCGACTCCAGTTGCGACGGGCAACTCCGCCCATGACATCCCATGACATTGCCGAGCGGAGAATGGTGTCAACTCGGTCACTGCCGTCCAGAACCATACCAAAACCTCCGTTTATTGCTTTGCCTATCCCTGTTCCTCCGCCGTTGTGCAGGACCACCATCGACATCCCGCGGGCGGCATTGCCGGCAAAACAGTGGGTGGCCATGTCGGCACAGACATTGCTGCCGTCTTTTATGTTCGCGGTCTCACGAAACGGTGAGTCCGTGCCACCCGGGTCATGGTGGTCCCGTCCAAGCATGATCGGGCCGATTTCACCATTTCTCACCATATCATTAAATTTCAGGGCTATAGCTGCGCGGCCCCCTGCATCGGAATAGAGTATTCTTGCCTGGCTGCCGACAACAAGCTTATTCTTCTTTGCATCTCTGATCCAGATATAATTATCCCGGTCTTCAGAACGCCGATCCGGGTCGATACAGGACATTGCAGCCTGGTCTGTTCTGTCGAGATCATCAGGCTTTCCACTCAAACATACCCATCGAAAAGGACCATAACCATAATCGAAGATCGGGCCCATGATATCCTCGAAATAGGATGGATAGATAAAACCATCTTTTGCATCCACACCGTTTTTGGCGATCTCGGTTACACCGGCATCAAAAACCGCTTTTAAAAATGCATTGCCGTAATCAAAAAAGTATGTACCCTGTCCGGTCAGTTTTTCGATAACCAGGCAGTGTCGACGTAGACTTTTATCAACCAGGGTTTTAAATTCTTCTCTGTCACCGGCAAGGAGTTGTGTTCGCTGTTCAAAAGTTAATCCCTGGGGACAGTAGCCGCCGTCGTACACCACATGGCAGGAAGTCTGATCAGAAAGAAGGTCTATTTTAATCTTTCTGGTGGCCATATATTCCAGAAGGTCCACAATATTACCATGGTAGGCAATGGATGTGTTGTCTTTGGCAGTTATTGCTTTTACCGCAATTTCTAAGACTTCATCTATGTTGTCTGAGACAGTGTCAACCCAACCCTGCTGGTGGCGGGTGGTTATTCTGGACAGATCCACTTCGGCGGTTATGGATACGGCACCTGTGATTTTTGCAGCCTTGGGCTGGGCACCGCTCATTCCTCCAAGGCCCGAGGATACAAAGAGTAATCCTGCCAGATCTTTATCGGAAGCCACATTGCACATCTTACGGCCGGCGTTTAAGAGGGTGTTATAGGTCCCGTGAACAATACCCTGGGGGCCGATATACATCCATCCGCCGGCGGTCATCTGACCGTAGGATGAAACCCCCATCTGAGCAGCTACTTCCCAGTCATCCGGGTTATCGTATAAGCCTACCATTAAACCGTTGGTGATGATTACTCTCGGGTTATCCGGGCTCGACTGGAATAAACCCAGAGGATGTCCGGACTGCATAACGAGAGTCTGGTTTTCGGTCAATACTTCCAGGTATTTTTTAACAAGACGGAGCTGCATCCAGTCATGGCAGACACTGCCTGTTTCTCCGTAAGTGACAAGTTCGTACGGATAGAGTGCTACATCAAAACTGAGATTGTTATC
>DAOVUU010000021.1 GCA_030632405.1 Desulfobulbaceae bacterium
AGTGTAGTTCTACTGATCCCTAATTTTTTCGCCGCAGCAATTTTATTATTACCGCACTGTCTGACTACCTCCAGAATATGGCTTTTTTTTAATGTATCTATTCGCTCAGAACCCTGGCGGTCACTCTTAGTATCTTCATCTAGTGCACCTATCACCAAATTTTCATCAATTTCAAAATCACACGTTACACACAATCTTTCAATCACATTTTGAAGCTCTCTGATGTTCCCTGGCCAGCTGTACTGTCTTAGTTCTTCCATGGCTTTCTGAGAAATAGAGAGTCCCTTACCTAGTTTCACTGTATTTTGTCCCATGAAATAACTGGTTAACTGTGGAATATCATCTTGCCGAAATTTTAACGGTGGAATATTAAGCCGTAGAATATTGAGACGATAGTAAAGATCCTTCCGAAAATCCCCGTTATCTACTTCCTGTTTGAGTTTTTTATTTGTTGCTGCAATTATGCGGATATCGATAGGTATAATTCTGTCTGAACCAAGTGGCCGGACCTCCATCTCCTGAATCACACGAAGTAGAGTCGTTTGAAAAGTTTGTGAAGTTTCACTGATTTCGTCAAGAAAGATTGTCCCTGTATGAGCCTGAGTAAATAACCCATCCTTACCCTCACGTCGGGCACCGGTAAAAGCACCAGCCTGGTAGCCGAATAATTCACTTTCCAGTAACGAGTCTGGTAGAGCTCCGCAATTGACCGCCACAAAAGGTCCCTTTCGGCGACTACTGATCGAGTGAATTGCCTGGGCAAACACCTCTTTCCCGGTACCGCTCTCACCCTCTATCAAAATAACGCTATCAACCTCAGCGTATTTCTTTGCTAAGAGAACAGTAGTTTTGAAAAGGTGGCTATCACCAATAATATCATCGAAAGTAAAACTGGCTACATACCCTTTGTCGGCCATTTTTATGCGTATTATATTTTCATACTCCCTTATTTTTGTCACATCCTCTAACGTTTCCACTGCGCCCAATATTTCCCTGTCTACCTTCACAGGTATCTTATTGGAAAGAGCTGTTGTTTTTCCAATTTTTATCAACTTCCCCAGTTGCGAACGACCGGATTGGATAACGGCAGGGAGTGTATCCTGGGGCAATACCTCCGATATCATGCTACCCTCGGCATGCATCTGATTCACTCCGGTAATTTTCCCTGCTATCTTGTTGAATATTGTGATGGTCCCATCTTTATCCACAGCTATTACACCATGATTAATGTTGTCCAGTATTGCCTTAAACTGCTCAGTTTTCTGTGCCTCAAGCCGCCTCACCTCCAAAAGCCTCGATGCTTCCTCTATAGCCGTTTCAATATCTTCCTGACTTGTCTCAAGAAACACAGTTCGCAACCCGTAGTCATTGGCCAGTGACTCTGCGATCGCACCGCCGAATAGAACCTCTATTGGATCGTCTGATTTCATCCGGTTCTGCACATATTCTACTGCCTGGGCCCGGTTGTAAATTTCATATACATCTAAATCAACATTTAAGATTTTTCCCAGCTTCTCCACTCCTCGGATTATTCGAGCTGATCCCATTATTGTAATTTTCAGACGAAAATTTTGGGCCTTGTGAATAGCACTCAGCATATCAACAGGAGACAGGGTTATATCAACAACCGGAATGGTTAATTCTGAACGCTCTAAAAGCTGTTTAGTCCCCCCACGAGTGATAATCACCTGAACCCCTTTAGATTCGGCTTTCAAGGCGATGGGTATCGCATCTTCCAGCAAACCATAATCCACCTCGACGTGGGCTGCATTCCGCGCAACATCCTTGGCAATTTCATATACCTTAACATGGGGTGCTATAATAAGAATGGGATGCATTAAATTTCTCCTGGACCTAAACGTTTAAATATGAAACACATATATTTCACATTTAAACGTATAGATCAAGGCCATTCTTAAACAACATGATGAAAAACAATGATTAGCACGTAAAGGGGGCATCCAAATCCTTCAGCGGTTAAGTCAAAAACTTCGACATACAAGGGATAGTATTTTTATCGTTCCCTCCGCTATACATGTAATCCATTGAAGTTCTCTTAAAAACCTGCAACGAGGGATATCTGACTTTTCATGACACCATTAAATATAATTGTCTATAACTTATGGTTCGTACACATTATGGCACGATAATGGCAAAGTATCTAAGGTTCGGACCTGCATTACAGCAGAGGTAAGTGAGCGATTTTCTAGTCTTCAACCTGTCTAAAATTCTAAGGAGGTAAAAATGAAATTGGTTAAACGGCACATTTTCGTGGCAGTCCTGGCTATCATTATGTTTGTCCCCGGTATCACTCTTGCGGAATTCCCAGATCAACCAATTACCTACACAATCCCATTCAACCCAGGTGGGGAATCTGATATCACAGCCCGGCTTCAAGAACCAAATTTAGAAAAAGAACTTGGTGTTGCCGTCAATGTCACCCATAAACCCGGTGGTGGCGGCGCAGTAGCATGGAGTGAATTCCAGCGCACAGCTAAACCTGATGGCTACAATCTCATCGGATGCAATATCCCACATATCATTGGTCAACCGCTACTGCGCAAAGATGCAGGGTATAAAACTGACGGTTTTAAAGTCATCATGTGGTTCCATTTTACGCCCAATGCATTAATTGTCAGCAAGGACAGCCCCTTTAAAACCCTTGATGACTTCATTGCCTACGCTAAGAAAAATCCTAAGGCAGCTACTGTTGGCGGCAGCGGAACATACAGCGCCAACCATCTGGAAGCACTCAGGCTACAAAAAGCTGCTGGTGTAGAATTAACCTATATCCCTCATACAGGAACCGGCCCACTAATTCCCGCACTCATGGGTGGGCACCTGCAGGCTCTTATGAGTTACTCCATGGTTAGTGTCAATTATAAAGACAAATTTCGCACCCTGGCAGTCGCATCTGAAGAGAGAGTCCCCGCTATGCCGGACGTCCCCACATTCAAAGAACTCGGTTATGATATTGTTGGTGGAGCCTTTCGCGGAGTAGCAGCTCCTATTGGTACTCCCCAGGCCATCGTGGACAAACTGGCTGATGCTTTCACAAAGGTTAATAAAATAACAGCTCTAAAGCAGGTTGATATGGGCTTTGTGATGACCTATGCAACAGGCGATAAAGCTCAAGAACTGGTTGAGCAAATGAAGGTAGCCTACGGCGACGTTTTGAGCGACATTAAGAGTAAGAAAAAATAATCACCAGCGCCGAACGAATCTAATCCTTACCTGCCAGTATGGCGAATTGACAGCTGTTTACCCTCCTTCGCCATACTGGAAATCAGCTAATATACTGATATAAAACCATTATAACTATGCTTTTTGAAACGTTTACGTTGCTCCTTGACCCGGTTATAATATTAACCGTGTTTATCGGTGTCTCTGCAGGGCTCTTCGTCGGGGCAATGCCCGGGCTTACCGCCACAATGGCACTCGCTGTACTCCTCCCCTTTACATTTACCCTTCCACCTCTCCACGGCTTAGTAGCACTTGGTGCCGTCTATATGGGGGCTATTTACGGTGGTTCCTTTGCCGCAATACTCGTAAACACTCCCGGTACTCCTTCTTCAATCGCCACTGCATTCGAAGGATACCCTATGGCCAAACAGGGCCGCGCGCTGGAAGCTATTGGCCTGGCTACTGTCTCCTCAGCTGTCGGCGGGCTGGCCGGCGTATTTTTTCTACTGATTCTATCCCCTCCCCTGGCACGACTATCACTTCGATTTGGACCTGCTGAATATTTTTGGGTAGCCATCCTCGGTTTGACTCTCATTGCCAGTCTCTCTGAAGGTTCAGTCATCAAGGGGATGATGGGGGGTGCCCTTGGAATACTCATTGGTACCATGGGAGTAGCACCCATCGGCGGTGAAACTCGGTTCACGTTCGGTCTGCCAGTGCTCCAGGGAGGCGTTGCCATGATCGTTGCTTTAATTGGGCTATTCGTTATTCCTGAACTGTATACCATAGCCGCCAAAGGCAAAACCGCCCTGACCGCAGTAAACGTCGATTCCCGGGCTCGAAGCTCCCTATGGCAGGTAACCAAGAAGGTTTTTTCAATGCCTGGGAACTTGATTCGCTCCTGCATAATAGGAGAAATAATCGCCATCATTCCCGGAGCCGGTGGTAATATCGCCAATCTGGTCGCCTATAACGAGGCAAAGCGTGCCTCCAAAAATCCCGAAAAGTTCGGTACGGGAGTTGAGGAAGGGTTGGTCGCAACGGAGTCGAGCAACAACGTCACTGTAGCAGGCAGCATGGTCCCCCTTTTAACGCTTGGTATCCCTGGTGCGCCTCCGGATGCTGTTATCCTGGGTGTAATGCTGCTGCATGGTCTGCGTCCCGGTATTGAACTCTTTACTGTCAACGCCCATTTAACCTATGGCTTTATTTTGTCAATGGGATTTGCAGCTATTGCTATGGTACCAGTGGGCCTCCTCGGCGGCAGACTTATCTACAAGGTTATTTTCCGTACTCCATATTACTTCCTGGTGCCCACCATTGCTCTGGCTACCATCCTGGGGACCTATGCGTTGCGAAACAGCCATACCGACGTAATCATCATGCTCCTGCTTGGCACCCTGGGCTACATTTTCAAACAATTTGATGTCGCCCCTGCCCCCATTGTACTGGGGCTCATTCTAGGGAGCATTGCTGAAATGGGCTATGTACAGACTGTTTTAGGCGGACAGGCATACACCTACCCGTTTCTTCGATTGTTTGTTAACCCGCTCTCCCATATCCTTATCGGCATGATTGTTTTTTCAGCAGCCTGGCCTTACCTTTCCACTTTGATCCGACGTCTCAAAAACAGATCAAGGAATAATATGGAGGGCAGAAATGAATAGAGAAATCAACACCGATATCGCAGGCGGTGTCATTGGCCTTACCCTGACAGCCATTTTCTTTTTTTCACTCGAAGATATATCTCGGCTGTCTATAATGTTCCCTGAAGCAATAATCACCATTCTGGGTATTATCTCTGCCAGTCTTGTTATCAAGGGCTTTGTCGCTCCCTCACGGGGACAAATATTCAACGTGGGTTCAAATACAAGATGGCTGGTAACCGCGCTCCTTTTTTTCCTGTGGGTTTTTTTTATACCCGTTATTGGATTTTTCGTATCAGCTGTGGTCTTTATGACCACTATTGTTGGTTACCTTGCCCAGAGCCGAATCAAAGTAACTCTTAGAAGATTTTTAACCTGGCTACCCGTCATCGTAGCAGAGGTAACCTTCTTCTACCTTATTTTTACAAAAATTCTTCACGTACCGTTACCCAGAGGTTTCTTTTTTTAACATTATAAAATTTCACCTGCTAGCTGATTAAATACGCACTGAAGGAAAGAAAATGCACGCTATAGAAAAAATTCTGGCCCGGGCTTCGGGCCAGAAATCGATTAGTACAGGCCAGATCCTCAACTGTCGTGTAGATCTGGCAGAGGTCAATGACCTTTATCCCCAGACCATTTTTTCTTTTCAGGAAATGGGCGGGAAGAAGGTCCACTCCCCGGATAAAATCACATTTATTCTTGACCACTACGCGCCTGCCTCAAGCATTCAACAGGCTGAGAACCAGAAACTGATGAGAGAGTTTTGCCGGGATCAGGGTATCGATCTCCTTTTTGACGTCGACTCCGGGGTCTGTCATCAGGTTATGGTCGACAACGGTCTTGTTTACCCTGGTATGATCCTCATTGCCACCGATTCCCACACTACCACCCATGGCGCATTCGGGGCGTTTGGAACCGGTGTAGGAGCAACTGACCTCGCCGTTATTATGGCCACCGGGCACCTATGGCTAAGAGTACCGGAAATTATCCGAATCAACCTCAGCGGTATACTGCAAACCGGCGTCTACGCGAAAGATGTGATTTTACACATAATAGGCAAACTCGGAGCAGACTACGCCCTCTACAAGGGGGTGGAATTTTCAGGAACTACCATAAGAGACTGGTCTATATCAGAAAGGATGGCACTCTGCAATATGACTACCGAAATGGGTGCCAAGGCTGCCTATATCCAGCCGGACCAGGTGACCCTCGATTTCCTCTCAGATAAAGTGACTAAAGAATTTGATATCGTTGAAACTGATGACGATTTCCAATACGCCGAAGAACTCTTCTTTGACGTAAGCCCCATCCCGCCCCAACTGGCTGTCCCCCAAAGCGTGGATAATGTCCTTCCATTAACAGAGTTGATCGGGACACCAGTACACCAGGCTTATCTTGGCAGTTGCACAGGGGGACGGGCCGAAGATATAGGAGTGGCTGCCAGGATCCTGAATGGCAAAAAGGTCAACCCCAACACCCGATTGATTGTTGTACCGGCATCAAAACAGGTATACCTCGATAGTCTGCACCAGGGCGATGTGGAAAAACTGGTTAAAGCGGGTGCAACCTTTGTCACACCTGGCTGTGCCGCATGTCTTGGCACCCATGAAGGAATTTTGGCAGCAGGAGAAGTCTGTATTGCCTCCACTAACCGAAATTTCCCCGGTCGTATGGGACACGTACAGTCGTCCGTATACCTCGGTTCTCCGGCGGCAGTGGCAGCCGCAGCCCTGACCGGAAAAATCACCGACCCATCTGAAATCTTAAAACTGCTCGGGCAGGAGAAGTCATGAAAACCATTATGGAAGGTAAGGCTTTCGTATTCGGAAATAACCTGGACACGGATCAAATCTACCCGGGGCAATATCTCGAACTGGCCAGAACAGCTGATATAAAAGAACATGCCATGGAAGGTGCGGACCCCGGCTTAGTCGCACTATTTCAGCCTGGAGATATCATAGTTGGAGGAACTAATTTTGGCTGCGGCTCCAGCCGGGAACATGCCGCCATAGCCTTGAAGGCAATCGGGGCGGGCGCAATTCTGGCCGAATCCTTCGCACGTATTTTCTACCGGAACGCCGTCAACCTCGGAGTCCCCGTGCTGGTCAGCCCTGGAATTTCAAACCTGGTAAAGCAGGATGACATTCTGAAAATTAACATTGAAACCGGCGAGGCTCAGAACCTTAGCAGTAAAAAAGATCTCGACGTTCAATCCCTGTCAGATTACGTTTTGGATATTCTACGCAGGGGAGGTATTAAACCTCTCGTGAAACGTCAACTACGAGAACAGCAAAACTAAGGAGGACTTTGCCCGTAACCGATAGTTCTCAGTTTTCAGTTTGCAGTTGTCAGTAACTGATAACTGAAAGCTGAGAACTAAAAATATTGGTATAATATCGCGATGATACGGCAAGCGACTCTCCGGTTTTTTATAACAGAAATTCAGTAGTAAAGTACTGATAACCTCAATATTATCAAGGATACAACTATGAAAATCAAAGAAGTAAAAGCTGAATTATTGCGCATGCCGCTGCCTCGGCCTATGCAGTCAGGGTCATCAAGCGGTGCAAAGGGAGGGCCTGTTAAACATATTTTTATGCCGCTGGCCATCATCACCACCGAAAGCGGCATTAGAGGAACCGGCTACGGCTGGACACTTCTTGGCGGGGCCTCGGCCATAAAATGCATCATCGAAGACGACTTCGCACCTTTACTGGTAGGCGAAAACGCACTGGACAACGAACGACTGTGGACAAAGCTTAATAAAAGACTGCAATCTGTTGGCAGATCCGGTGTGGTTAATCAAGCCCAGGCAGCAGTCGATCTCGCCCTCTGGGATATCAAAGGTAAGGCTGCGAACCTGCCAATATACAAACTGCTTGGAGGTAGTCGGGAAAGCGCACCTGTTTACGGTTCAGATGGTGGCTGGCTGTATCTGAGTGTTGAAGAAATGCTCACAACTTTTGAAGAGTACCTGGACCAGGGAATGATGGGTGTAAAAATGAAACTTGGCCACGCCGATCCCCGTATCGATATCGACCGCGTAACCCAGGTTCGCAAGTCACTGGGCGATGACGTCTGGATAGCAACCGATGCCAATCAGAAATGGGATTATCCTACGGCGCTCTGGGTAGGCCGGGAACTGGAGCAGCTTGGTGTCGCCTGGTTTGAAGAACCACTCTGGTGTGACGATGTGTCCAACCATGCCAGGTTGGCCGCTGACCTTGACATCCCAATCGCCATAGGGGAGACCCTTGGCTCTAAGTACGAATTTGATGCCTATATCCGTTCAGATGCTGCGGACATTCTGCAACCCGATATCTGCCGGGTTGGTGGAATTACAGAGATGACCAAAGTCGTCTCTATGGCCATGGTTGCCGGTCGCCCCCTTGCTCCTCATCATATGATGGAGAGTACCATTCATGTTGCCTGTGGTGTCATGGATTCAGGTCCTATCGAATTCATGCCCTGGGTCTCTTCGGCTTTCTCTGAGCCGGTAATAATTAAAGATGGGGAAATGTTTCCACCACAAAAACCGGGTCTGGGACTGGAAATTACAGAAGATGTAATTAATAAATACCGGTTATAGGCTATTCTCTTTTAGCTTTTAGCAGTTAACTGCTAAGGCGGGATACCCGCAACCCAAAAACTGATGATAACTTTACCATTCTTAGTGCATATTTTTGAACACCGAACATTCAACACCGAACATCGAACATCGAATGATAAAAACTGCACTATACCGCAAATGGGCTGATACCAAGTATATTTTTGGGGAGTTGAAATTTTTACAAAGTTACTCTTCTTACAGATTATGCGCTTGACTCCACATTCGGTGTTCGATGTTGAATGTTCGGTGTTCGGTGTTCATTTTTTTCTTGTTTTTTATTACAGGTTTTAAGGAGTAAGGTACTGACGGCTGCCTGCTAAGTTACCAGCCGTTAACCCTGCTCCAGACATCGGTAATTTCGGTAGAACCATCTGTTACATAGTACTTATCGTACATTGCTCCCGTTCCACATGCATGGTTTGGCAGGATACGAACTGCGCTGCCAATCTCAAACGAGTTCCAGTCCACCTCATTTCCACCGCGATCAGCAATAATCCCATGCTCCTGGTTAGTGGATGCTACAATCAGATTTTGAAGTGACTGTCCCTCAACATTGCATACCAGGCCGTATCCCTGATCTACTTTCTGTGCAGCGGTCCCTCGATCGCGGGAAAGGGCCATCCATCCTCCATCGGTTATCACCCACCCTTTCTTTTTTTGATGGCCAATAACAGAAGTCAGCACTGAAATTGCAATATCATCCACATCACATACAGCCAACCCCGCCATAACCAGATCTTGAAACACAAAGACGCCGGCCCTTACCTCTGTGACACCGGTGAGATCTTCGGCAAACCAGGCGGTAGGAGTTGAACCAACACTCACAATGGGACATGGCAAACCATTTTGACGTAATACTCCGGCGCTCGTGGCTGCCACATATCTCTCGGTTTCAGCAACTGCGCGAATTTCCTCAATAGATTTACATTGATAAGATGCCCCGGCATGGGTCAGTACGCCGGCCAGTTCCACACCATCCTCATCATGCGCCAGCCTGCCGATTTCCATCAGCAGAGAATCCCCAAGTGGTACACCTGAACGATGTCCATCGCAGTCGAGTTCTATGAGAGCTGGAATACTCAAACCATATTCAACTCCCTTTGCTGCAACAAATCTTACCTGCTCAACCGAATCGAGAAGGACGGTAATAGCGGCCCCCTGTTTCATAAGATTGGCGATATGGTCAAGCTTAACAGGGGCAATACCTACCGCATAAACAATATCCTTGATACCATGGCCAAAATAATATTCCGCCTCTTTAAGAGTTGATACAGTGATCCCCCCAGATTGGCCGGCGATAGCTATTTGAATAACATCTATGTTTTTTGCTGTCTTCCCATGAGGTCTCAGGTTTACCCCGAGGGCCTTCATACGGGCATGAAGAGAAGAAATGTTTTTTTCCATTTTCCCTCTATCCAGAACCAGGCATGGTGTCTCTAAATTTAATAGATTCATTTATGACCTCTGATAATTAACTCTTTTTAACCGCTGCAACAGCATCTACCTCTATCTGGAAACCAAAATGCAACTCTCTGGTAGGAACTATTGCCCTGGCGGGGCGATGATCGCCAAAAAAATCCGCATAAACTGCGTTTACCCTGTCCCATAATGCAATGTCCGATATATAAACGGTCACCTTTAATACCTGTTTTTTATCACTTCTGCCATTTTTTAAAATGGCTTCAAGATTTGCCAGTACCTGTTCCGTCTGCTCTTCAATAGTTCCGACATGTTTTTCTTTGCTCCCTGGATCTACAGGGAGCTGGCCGGAAACATATATGAGCCCCATATGTTCAATTGCCTGAGAATAATGTCCTGCAGGTGAAGGGGCATCGATTGTAGATATTTCTTTCATGTAAATCTCCTCTTGCTGTTGTGGGCTATCACTAAATGATTTTCTACGTTTGTCTGTTCCACCCCTTATGTCTACCTGGATTCGAATCCTAAAAGAAAATATCTCCCTGCTCCATACCGCTCAACTTTTTCCTCAAAGTCCCGACAAAAGCAAATATCTTCTTTAATATACCTCTTTCCGAATGGGAGAGTTCCAATAAGGCGACGAAATTATCAGGCTGTTCATTCAATTTGATTTGCCCCAGCTGGTGTCTAAAGCGCATCTTCATAAGATAATTGTAGGATTCGACAATTTCTGAATGCGTACTCGTTGAGAAAACACCTTTACCATGGAGAAGTTCCAGCCTCTGCAGCGTATTTGTACTATCCAGAGAATATTGTATAGCGTGGATCCGTGCAAAACCAACAATCATGGCCATAACATGTTTAATGTTAAAGCTGTCTGCATGCGGGCCTTTTGACTCAACAGATATGTTTCCAAAAAAATTCAGTGGGATTTTAAATAACAGTGTATTTTCCGCCATAAGATAAAAAAACACCGGACGCCGTTTAACAATTGTTTTTATGTGAGTTTTTATCTCTTCCACATATTGCCATTCACCATATCGACAATTGAAATCGAAAAAAATTCCCAACTCCATAAGATCCTGCGGGTTCGCCTCTGCAACCCAACTGCTGAAGTATTTTTTCCAGGTACTGAGCGGCTGGCACCACTTGGGATTCATAGCCATGATATTTCCCTTACAGAAATTATATCCGACTTTATCAAGTCCAGTGCATATACTGGTACTTAATCGAGCAAAGTAGTTCGTAACATGATCCAGTCGATCTTCTGTGACATCTTCAAAAATTATCGCATTATCCTGATCCGTCGCCAGGGTCTGCTCCCCCCGTCCCTCACTTCCAAGGCTTACAAAGGCAAAAGCCACAGGGGGGACTCCACTCTCAGAAAGTGCAAAATGCAGCAGTCTATCCAAAACCGCATCTGCAATTGAACTGATAATATGCGTTATATTTTTGGCGTGTACACCCCTGTCAATGAGAGTTTTGATTATTTCGGACAACCTGGCATGGCTGGCAGCAACTTCATGCACATCTTTTGCTGCATTGATTTCATTGATCAGGATAGTGGGAGAAAAACAGTGCATATCATCCCTCGGGAAAATCCTTTACATAAAAACATTCGATTCAAAAATAGCCGGACGCGTGAGTTTTTTACTCTGACTGGCAAGACACCGAACCGCAGAGCAACTCAGCTCAAACAGTTCGGGATTTTTGGGTAATGCAGCAAACAGGGCTTTAACTACCTCAGGATCGAATTGATGTCCGGCTCCACTCTGCATATTTGATATGGCGTCTTCCATGCTCATTCTGGCAAGATATTTTCTACCGGCCAACATCGTTTCAAAAGCATCACAGACAGTCAGGATACGCACTCCCAGGGGGATGGTTTCTCCTTTCAGGCCGTCGGGATATCCTGTACCATCAAACCTCTCGTGATGATGAAGGATTAACGGTTCAATATCGTGAAGAAAGAGGAGAGGACGGGTAATTCTTGCACCCACTTCAGGGTGCCGTTTGACAATATCGTTCTCTTTACGGGACAGGATCCCCAGACGCTGCAGGATATCATCCTCCATACCTATTTTGCCAATATCATGCAGCAGACCGCCATGATAAATTGTCTCAATCTCCCCTTCAGGCAGCCCCATTTCGCCAGCTATCATCCTGGCAAATTTTGCCACTTTAACCGAGTGACCATGGGTCTTTTCGTCCTTTGCCTCAAGGGCAAGGGTGAGCCCTTCAATCATCTGGCGAAGATTACCCATCATCTTTTCATCATTAATGATGGCTCTCTGCAGAGCAATCGCCCCCTGCTCTCCAAGAGCCGTCACCAACTCCATTTCTCCAGTATTAAGTTTTCTACTGTCGTGGAAATAGACCGCAAGAATACCGCCGCAGGAACCAACAATATCAAAAAAAAGACCCGTTATGGAGCCTACCCTTCTTTTACCCAACCTCTCCAGATCAGGGATATGAGGATCGTGTCGAGCATCTTCAATGAAAACTGACTGACCTAGATTTCTGTTAAAGATAGTAACAAGTATATCGTAACCAACCTCTTCCAGACTGCGATACGAAAATCCGTCTGAAAACTTGGATGTTATTTTTTTATTAGAGTGATCAACAATCCAGAAGATACAACCTTTTGCCCCCAGGATATCTTTGATTCGGGTAACGATGGCTTCGAGAATGTCGGAACTCTTCTCACCGGAATGTATCGCTTTACTTACCTCGGCAAACACTCTGAAAAATGTTGCATAATCACCAGTCATGACTGCTCCAACTCAAATTGGCCCACTCTGTCAAACAATTCCAT
>DAOVUU010000280.1 GCA_030632405.1 Desulfobulbaceae bacterium
TATGGTAATAGTCGGTAATGTTATAACAAAGAAGAATCCTGAATCCGCAGCTCTCTTAACGTCTCAGATACCTTATCTTTCTTTTCCCCAGGCACTCTCTCATTTTTATATAACACCTCTGACCTCCCTTGTAATAACAGGGACCCACGGTAAAACAACAATATGCTCACTCCTGGCAACTGCACTGTACAGAGCTGGACTCGATCCAACTTTTATGATAGGCGGCATTGTCAATGAATTCAATTCCAATTTTCGCCTGGGAAATGGTGCCTATTTCGTTGCCGAAGGCGATGAATACGACACCGCTTTTTTCGATAAAGAGTCGAAGTTCCTTCATTATCAACCGGAAATTGCAGTTATCAGTTCAATTGAATTTGATCATGCTGATATCTTCTCGGATTTAGATGCAATCAAACGGTCATTTAGAAAATTCGTGAAGCTGTTACCCACCGACGGCTTGCTGATTGCCAACCTCGATGACCATAACGTAGCCGAAATCGCATCAGAAGCCCCCTGCCCTGTTGAGGGGTATGGTTTGGATACGTCCTATCCATGGTCAATTAATGATATGCATTATTCCGGAGGCAAGAGTTCGTTTACAGTTTTTCATCACGGAAAGAAATGGTCGGAAATGTCTGTCGAATTGCCCGGAGAACATAATTGTCTTAACAGCCTTGCCGTTTGTGCGGTGATGAACCGCCTTGGAGTTGCGGCAGGAGATATTGACAAGGGACTGAGCAGCTTTGGCGGAGTCAAACGCAGGCAGGAGGTACGGGCAATCGAGAAAGGGATCACCGTAATTGACGACTTTGCCCACCATCCGACAGCGGTGAGGGAAACGGTGAATGCACTCAAAAAAGCATATCCAGGTCAACGACTGATTGTGATCTTTGAACCGAGGACAAACTCGTCAAGGCGCTCAATTTTCCAACAGCAATATGTATCGGCTTTTGATTCCAGCGATATCACCATAATACGCGAACCCCTGCCCCTTGCTGACTTTAACCCGGACGAGCTCTTTTCTTCAACCAAACTGGCAGCAGATCTTAGAGATAGGCACAGCTTGAAAGCACGTGCTTTTAAAACTACCGAAGAAATACTGAACTATCTTTCAACAATCCTTAAAGCAGGAGATGTGGTCGCCATTCTCTCAAACGGTGGGTTCGATAACATTCACAGCAGACTTATAGAACAGATAAAAAGTGACCCAGTGTAGATTTTTTTTATCTCAAAACAGGCATTAGGTGATTATAGGAACCAGGCTGATACGCAGATCATCAACAAGCTTTTTAAAATTCGCAGTGTCATCCCCTGCCTTTGCCCCCTCTTCAATCAATAGAGCTGTCTTTGCACACTCTTCCAGACCAAGATTAAGCAGAGCACCCTTTAAAGTATGTGCCGATTTTCCTATTGTGACCATACTGTTCCCGGTTAGAGCAGCTTCCAGATTCTGCATATGACCAGCAAGAGTTGCCACAAAACCAGGTAACAGGGACTCTATCTGCTCCTCGCTAAGATGGAACTGCTCAGACAGGTAGATCTCAACTTTTTTTATGCTCTTATTATCTGTCATATGTAGTCCTCTGGTTACAGTGGCAGACAGAGAATATTTTCAAGGGTCGAAAATATCCATAGTGCCACTCGCTCCATACCGTGGTAATAGTGGTACAATACCAATCAGAGATGAATAATTAAAGTCAAAGTGGTTTTTTTGCGAAAAAAACATATTCAACAAAAAGATTTATTCTCCCTTCCCAAAAGAATTGAACAAGTCATTCGTGACCATTCTCTTTTCCACCGAGATGATAAAGTCATAGTCGGTGTTTCCGGGGGTGCAGACTCGGTTTCTCTCCTGCATCTTCTTTATAGACTGGAGTGGAATCTGCAACTGATAGCAGTCTACATCGACCATGGCCTTCGCCCTGAAGAAATCAAAGTGGAAAAACGGACCATTAGAGGATACTGCAGGGATTTACATATCCCCTTTATTTCACAGTCAGTTAATGTACGTAAATACGCTGCTGACACGAAAAGTTCTATAGAAGAGGCGGCAAGAATACTCAGACATGAGGCACTGGAACTAATACGAACCGACCAGCAGGCATCTTCAATCGCTTTAGCCCATACTGCAGACGACCAGGTCGAAGAATTTTTTATTCGTCTGATGAGAGGAACCAGCCTCAAAGGGTTATCCGGTATGCAATTAAAGAGAGACCGTATTATCCGTCCTCTTCTCCAGGAATCCAAGACCGCGTTAACGAACTATCTGAGTAAAAAAGAACTCCTCGTCTGCCAGGATTCATCTAATTTTAATCGTAAATTCCTTCGCAACAGAGTACGTTTCGACCTCCTTCCAAAACTCGAAAAAGAGTTCAATCCCTCTATCAGGCAGACCATCCTCCAAAACATGGACATCCTTGCCCATGATGAAGATTTTCTCGATGAGGTGAGCCGGAATGCCTTCGAAAAATGCGTTCCCTCCGATCAGGTGACCGACAGAGATACACCCTCGGTCCGGGTCGTACTGCTGCCTGCACCCTTCACTGATTTTCACCACGCAATCCAGTGCAGAGTCATTGAAAAATGTTTCTGGCTGATGAGAATCAAGCCGGGATATCTTCAGATCAGATCATTTTTACAATTTACTCAAACCGCAGAAAACAACGATGAAATTCATCTCGCAGATGGTGTTCGGGTAATCAAGTCACGAAATCAGATCGTTCTTTCAAGACCATTACAGAAAGGACAGTTACGCGGTTCGGCCCCTGTGAGCACACTGAGTCCCCGGCAGATTCCCGAAATTGGAAGTTACACAATCAAAGAGTTGGGCATGATTTTAAACCTTTCTTCGTCACCCAATATAGCAGACATTGTTCCAGACAGGAAAAAACTTTTTCTTGATATTGAAAAAATCACATTCCCTCTTGTCCTGCGTCCCCCAAATCCCGGAGAACGTTTCAGACCCTATAATGGCCCTGGAAAGAAAAAAATATTACGTTATTTAAGTGAGAAAAAAATAGATATAAAAAGAAGAGCGGGGTATCCGGTTCTTGTCTCCGGCACCAGAGTCATTGCCTTGCCTGGATTACAGATATCCCATGGAGTTAGAGTCACGAAGGCAACGAAAAATATACTTGTAATAGAGCTGGTTGAGGCGGTTTGTTAGGATTTTCTCCGTAACACTCTCTTATCACCAATTCTCATGGTCACCTTTACCCTATCAAGGTATTCAAGAATCGGAATAGAAAATTTTCGAGTAAGGCCCGTTAAAGCTTTAAAACGAGGCGCATCTATTTCACCCTCTTTTTCGATAGTTTCTTTCACCGATTCAATCAGCGGGGCTATAATATCCTGGGAGTAATAGAGCGTCTCGCTGATCTTGACAAGTTGTCCTTCACGCTGCAAAAGACCGAGGACGTCTTTCAGCAGAGAGGTGGGATAATCAGAGAAATGATCCATTGTCTCTTTCAGAGTTGGTGTGTAAAGACCCTTTTCTCCATACCAGTTCTTGAGATCGCTCTGTAATTTTTCCTCATCCGCCTTCAAGGCAACCTGGTGAGTGGCCATGCGAATAGCGGACTCTTCCTGAGCAACAACTGATTTTCTTAAAAGATCATTTAGACAGTAGTTGAACACTTTGATATCAACTCTTTTTCCAACCGTGGATCGAAGCTCTTCTTTTACCAGCCCAATCAGCAGAGGATTTTCCTTATGGTATTTTTCAAGCCGGTCAACCACTTTATCTCTGATCTTTTCCGTGACATCGGTTATGACATAACGCTGGCTTGCCGAATCGACAACAACCATCTTTTTCGTTGACAGCGGATCACTGAGAGCCCTTTTCAGATGTTTACCGAACAGCCCTAACCTTATGCCAAGATCATTTGCTGTCAGCCCGGTTTCACCGCTCTCACGCAGCAAGAAAAGTATCCTTTCTTCAACCGTGCCCTTGAGCAGGAAGGTTTTAAGAAATCGATTGTACTCCCTGTCACTTTCAGAAAGTCTCTTCCGTTTTCTGGGAGAAATATTGCCGACGATAAGCCCGCCGCCAATTGTAGCCACTGGAGAATAGCTGCGAATCACATACCTGTCGCCTGCCCAGACTGCAACTTTTTTTTCGAGTAAAAGCTGCACCATCCCTTCATCACCCGGCTGCAATTCATCCCGATCAAGCAGGGAAACCCTGCCTATAACCTCCGAGGTGCCAATATGTGCCCGGATTCGGGCTCGATGTTTTAAGGGTTTTGAATTTGATCCCAGATAAAGCAACTGGCAATCCAGCATATAACTGGACTCCAGCACGCCCGGAGGCGCGATAACCATGCCACGCTCAACACTGATGGTATCTATACCCTGGAGATTTATTGCTGTCCTGTGCCCGGCCTCGACCTCCTCCACAGATTCGGCATGGACTTGAA
>DAOVUU010000226.1 GCA_030632405.1 Desulfobulbaceae bacterium
GAAAATATTAATGCAGTCGGACCGTTCCCGGCCGACACCATCTTCCTGAGAGGCAGAGATGGTGAATATGATGCCATCGTCACCATGTATCATGATCAGGGACAAATCGCCATGAAACTTATGGGGTTTGACCATGGAGTGACAGTCCATGCAGGCTTACCGTTCCCTGTGACAACTTCGGCACATGGTTCCGCATTTGATATTGCCGGCAAAGGGAAAGCCAGTGTAAGTTCTCTCAAGGCGGCTTTTACTCTCGCCTGCTCAATGGCCAGCCGAATCGGCTAATACTTACCACAGTCAACTAACATGATAAAAACAATTGGCTTTATCGGGCTGGGAATGATGGGCCATGGCATTGCCGGTAATATTCTGGAAAAAGGATACCCACTGACGGTAATGGGTCACAACAACAGACCCCCTGTTGAAGACCTGCTCGCCAGAGGAGCTAAAGAGGTATCCTCCCCACGAATCCTTGCAGCCGAAAACGACGCTGTGTTTCTCTGTGTTCGCGGTGCAGAGGAAGTAGAGACACTTGTATACGGGCCCGACGGACTGCTTGAGAGCTGTCAACCAGAAATGTATATAGTCGATTGCACCACAAGCGATCCCACTCTCAGCCGGAAAATTGCTGCAGATGTACATAAATGCGGCGCACATTTTGCTGACGCCCCTGTCACCCGGGCACCACGAGATGCCGAGGCTGGACATCTGAACAGTCTTGTTGGAGCCTCTGATTCGACATTCTCAATGATCCTCCCCGTGTTGAAGACGTATTCCGAGAATATTACTCATTTCGGCTCTCCCGGAGCAGGGCATAGCGCCAAGCTGATCAACAATTTTATCTCCATGGGTTATGCTGCTCTTATTTCCGAAGGTATGGCCATATGTTCCCTCGCTGGAGTTGACAGTGCCAAGCTGTACGAAGTGATGTCCTCGGGAGGTGCTGACAGTGGTGTTCTGCGAAAAATGGTACCCGGAATGCTGAAAGGGGATTTGACCGGCCATCAGTTTTCTCTATCCAATGCACTTAAAGATGTGAGTTATTTCTGCAAAATGGCCGAAACCGAAGGATTTGCAAGTTACCTCAGTGATTCTCTACTGAACACCTACTCTGATGCAGAGAATGCTGGACTTGGGGATCGCTTCATGGCGTCGCTGATCGAACTGCACGCAAAGAGACAAACAGGATAACAATTCCAACACGGGAGATGCAACATGGCACTGGTAGGACTGGTTCATACAACCCGACTGGTCATAGAATCACTCCATTCCATTGTAGCAGAGCAGTGTCCTGGAAATGAGATCAGCCATGTAATGGACGAAGGTATTCTGCGAAGACTGTCTACCCTCGGTAGCATCACTCCAGAAATTATCCAATGGCTGTTGGATATGGTTCGTTCAGTTGAAACATCCGGGGCGAAGCTGGCGGTGGTAAGCTGTTCGTCACTTTCTCCATGTGTTAACGAAGTACGCAGACTGGTGAAAATCCCTGTCCTGAAAGTTGACGAACCGATGATAGAGCATGCGCTGAAACATGCCGGAAACATAGGGCTGGTGATGACGAATCCGACAACGGAGGCCCCATCTACACTGCTTTTTAACGAAGTTGCGGAGAGGTTCGAAAGTTCAGCAAGCCTCCAGACACGATTATGCCCCAATGCTTTTTCCAGACTCAACCAGGGAGATATAGAAGGTCATGACACTGAGGTCATTGACACAGTAAAAACACTCCTGGACGAGGTTGAAATTGTCATGTTGGCACAGATATCAATTGCACGAGTCAGAACACAGATGGAACCGTCAATCTCCCGGAGAGTTTTGTCCAGCCTGGACTTCATTGCACCCAAAATCAATGAACTTCTGAATTGAGGAGATTTACGGTTCTCCTCCTGTTTTATCAGCAATCGTTTCCTGCAACCTTTTAATTCGTTCTGCCGCAAACTGGTATTCGATTCTGTCATCACGATAAGATCCCAGTGCCTCTCTGTAGTGCTGAAGTGCCTGCTTTGTCTGATCTCTCCCCTCCTCCCATAACCCGAGTGCAACAAGACCAGTAACCAGATAAGCTGGCTGTTCATCGGCTTTTTCCGTCAGCAATTGTTCCTCAAGCTGGCCAAGAAGACATGCACTGATATTACGATACCAGGGATCCTGAGTTCGGCTGTAAAAATCCTCCAGTCTGGTTCCTGCTTCTTCAGGGCGACCCAATCGATTCAAAAGTAAAGGTTCCAGCAACCCTCCTGCCAACCGGCTGGAACTTTCACGGCTCGGCTTCCTGATAAATCTTTTTGTATACTCAAGAGCCTGCTCCCAAGCCCCATCCATAGCGCTGTAGTAGGCCAGTTGAACAAGCAGATTATTATTATTTTCATCTGTTTTGAGTAATTTTTCAATAATGGTCAGTTTCTCAACCGGACTGACCGAATCCTGGAAAAGTTTAAGTCTCGTCGGCTCCAAATCATTATAATTTTGTACTTTAGCTGTCCATTTTTCTCGAACTGACTGGACAAAGGTCTCTACTGTACTCATGTAAGCTGTTTTTTCAGCCGAATCAGCCATGCCATCCGAATGGGCTTGAAAAATATGCTCTAACCGTGACATAGCCATCAAATAAGGCCAGTAGTCATTGGCCACCGCCGTTGAAACCGCCATACGAAATTGGTTCTCTGCTGCGATAAGGTTTTCCTGTCGGGTATAGATGAGGCCGGCAACATAATGGAGCCAGCTGGTTTCCTGGTCTGTATTGCCCTTTTTTAAAACGGTTTCGAATTCGATTTTGGAGGTCATTACCTTCACCAGATAACCGAAAAATTCAGCGGGCGATCGCCAGTCAAGAGAGATCAAAGTCTGCTGATAGTTGTTTTCATCTGTTCTACCGGTGATATAATCGACGAGATACAGCATCAGCCGGGCAAGATCATTTTCCTTATTCATAGAAAGAGCACGGGAAAAAAAGTCTCCCGCCCCCTCATAATCGTTGCGACAAAATTTCATCAGGCCGGCTGCCATAGCAAAGGCCGGAGCTGAGTTTTCGGCAAAGGCGTCACCAGCCAGTTGCTGTGCTTTTTCCCACTGCCCCTGCCCCGCAGCTTCATGGATCTCTTCAAGCTTCTCGTTAAGGGCCAGATCGACAAAACCGTTCCATTTAGATTGCCCTGCCTTTAATTCCGCTACAAAAGCAACGGCCTTATCAACAGGCAGGACAAGTCCGATATCGGACAGCAAGGTGACCACCGGGACCGGAGATTGAGCCCAATTCGTGTACACACTTGAAGCAATGCCGACCACCTGACCACTGGGATCAATAACGGGCCCCCCGCTGTTACCCGGGTAAATTGAAGTGTCCACCTGGAACATGTTACCAAAGGTTCGGCGTACATGCCCGGTACTGACGCTGACATTGATCGTATCTGTCTGGGTACGGCTGCCCAAAGGAAAACCCATGGTCATTACCGGTGTCAGCTTGGGAATTTTAATTGGAGTAATTTGATTATCCAGAGGCAGGGGAACTAATCCCTCAGGAACAGGATCAATCTGAAGAACAGCAAAATCATCCTTTAACGGAGAATTAATTATCTGCCAACTCTTTACCGGCGGTCTGGCAACACCGGCAATCTTCAACATTTTCGGGCCATCCAGCCGGTAGGCTGATTGAATATGATATCGATCCTCCACATCACTACTCCGGGCAGATTCTGGCAGTCGTTTAAAGGCCCGCTGACCTTCAAACCATAAAAATGCCCTGTATTCCAGATGGGGTGAACGGCCGAAATACTTTAATCGGGCAACGGCCTGAAAAAGCTCCCCATCATCAAGCCAGGGACAGGCTACATGCCTGTTGGTCAAAAGATATCCATCGCTGTTAACCAGAAAAGCAGTCCCCTCGGTCCGATTCTGATAAACGGTCTGCTGTTCTACCTTCAACTGGTAATCGACCACGACAAATGCTACCGAACCGGCATAGCGATTGGCATAATCACCCAGAGAAGCTTTCTCTTCCTGTTTATTATAAACGAAATAAAACCACCCGAAAATCCCCAGTACAACGAGGATGACTAACAGAATTGCCGCAAAACGAACCCACCGTTTAAGTCCCCTGATATCCTTTTCCGGATCTTTTTTTTGTGTGGTTACAATCTCTTTATCGGTGATTTGAGAAAGAGACAGGGCAACCTGAGCCATAGAATCAGGCCGTAAATCCGGATCGTCAGCCAGCATGATTTTCAACAGCATCCTGGCCTTATCGGGAATCGCCAGTTGGTCGATTGTTTTCACATAATCGATTGCACCACTGACATCACCCGAAAGCAGTTCCACAAATATTTTCCCCAATGACCATATGTCACTCCTTATATTTAAAGGACGATCGTTGATGATATCGGGATGGTTGAGCAGCAGGTTTTTCAGCATGGGTCCCGGGCGATCCAGGCGAGGATCCAGAAATCGGGAAACCTTATAGTCAATTTTGACCTCCAGATCCTCCTCCCTTCCTTCAAACACGATGATATCGTTTAAAATAAGATGAGGAATAGAATGGCCGCTCTGGTGCAGCCCCTCTAAAATTGAGGCGAGCCGATAGAAGAGACGAAATACGGTACGATGATCTTTAAAACGATCGGAGGCGAGGAGCTGCCCTAAATTTATGGTATCGATCCACTCACTGACCCGATACCACAATCCGGTATCTGACTGCCTGATTTCCAGATGGTTGACAAAATAGTCTTCCGGGAGTTTTTTAAGTATCTCCAGTTCCTGCTTCAATCGGTCGGCAATTTGGGCATCTACACCGGATTGGGGCGTGAAAATCCGGATGGCCACGCTCTCCCCTGTCTCTTCATTGACGGCGTGACAAAAAACGCTCGAATACCCTTCATGCAGGACGGACAGGATCCGATAGTTATCAATGGACTGAATTCCTTCAGCAACCTCTCCGCCACAGGTGGGACAGACGGTAATTTTTTCAGCCAGTAGTTGACCACAGTGATAACATTGCTTCATGGTTTAAAAAGATCCCTGGGTTGAGTCTTTCTTGCATCAATGTTTCGTTACCAGATTAAGTAAAATAGTCTCCATATCAGCGTCAGGTATTTTATCCAAAATGGCGGCCACCAGATGGGCTGTATAGGCAGTGGCAATTGATGTGCCAGCATATGTGCCGGGATCACCCTGATATCCCACCGGCAAATCTGCC
>DAOVUU010000096.1 GCA_030632405.1 Desulfobulbaceae bacterium
AACGTTTCCGGTTGCCGCTTCCTGAACCCAGACGCGCATTTGCACTGCTGCCTGGTCAACTTTACCGCTTGAATGTGAGACATATCCTGCGGCCGCACCTGCACCCGCCCAAAAAACAGTATTGGCCATTCCGTCTGACATACCCCAGAAGGTTTCGCCGCTATTCCAGGGCACTGTCGCGTTATTGTAACCGATAATACCGCCTATCAGCATTCCGGTCAGGGCCTCATTTCTCGCATCATAGGCGTCCGAGCTAGCAAATCCATTGAGAATTCTGCTGGTGCCGCCGTTGATGAATGGTAAAAGTCCCTTTTTCCACGGTGCCCATGTTGCCTCTTGTCGTGTTTTGTATTCAAGAATTCTTCCACGGACAATCAAGTCTGCATTGAATCTGCGACCGATTTTTGCTATTGCCTTCTGGTCAAGAGCGTGGGTACCCGGGCTTCCACTTATAGATCTACCGGAATGATTTTTTTGCAGCTGAATGAAGCCCTGGAGGTAGTTTTTCATTTTATCAGACCAGTCATTATCCAGTTCAGCTGATAAACTTGCAGTATTTTTTCCTTCGTAGGAGACGATGTCGATAATCTTTTTATCAACAAGGTAATCAAACACATCTTCCTGAACAGCCATTCCAAAACCGTTTGCAACTAATTTATCAGTAATGGCCTCAGTGACAGAGAGGTTACGTCGGTATGCGCCGGCAAGTGCATCTGCACCAGTATAGTCAGCAAAAGGGAGGATGATAACTGTCTGCCCTTTGCCGGGAGCATTGGGGTTTGGAGGGTCCGGCACATGAAGGGTCTCAACAACAGTCTGGCCGCAACCCGCAATGAATAGTGCCGACAGCAGATAGAGTACGTATTTAAGCTTCTGCATAATTTTCTCCGTGGGAATTCTAGTTCAATCGTGGTGGTGAATATATCGATAAACTTACATTATTTTGGGTTTGAGGAGAATGATAAGTTCTCGTTTTCTGGCTGTTTTTTCTTCGTAACCGAAGAGATACTTGAAGAATGGAATTTTACTGGTACCGGGTATAAAGCTGCCATCTTTCTCGTCAATACTTGAAATTAATCCGCCAATTACAAGCATTTCTTCATTCTGGACTTTAACGGTAGTGCTCATTTCCCGGACGTTGATTATTGGAAGGCCTACTTCTCCTTGTCCTACCGATCTATATTCTATGGGTTCCTGTAACTCTGATGTAACTGGAACAAGATTTAAGATGATCTGATTGTCATCAAGAATATTTGCAGTTAATGATAATCCCACTCCAGAGAGTACTCTTTCTGTTTCGACGGTATATGATACGGTACCGGTTTCGTTATTTACATCTGATTCAATGCTGTCGATGTAGGTAACATTACGACCAACAGTAATAAGTGCGGGTTGACCATTTAAGACACTTATTTTAGGATTGGCAAGTATGGTTGTCTCGCCTTGCTCACTGACCGCATTAAGGAATGAATCAAAAGTGAATGCCGCAAGTGAAATTGCTCCGCTGACGCCTTTCGTAAGACCGTTTGTAATGATGGTTGACGTGGTTGCTCCTGCTGCCGCAGCGTTCCCAACGGTACTCTCTACAATACCATTAAAAACATTTGTACCGGTATCAGTATCAGCAGTGTTATCCACAAAGGTCCTGTCGCGCGTATTCGTTCTGGTATTTGTAACATCGTATGTATTATACCTGGAATCCTCCCCACCACTTGTATCTGTGGTATTTCTGTCATAGCTTTTCCCGTATGTACCTATCCCGCCGGCGACTGAAAGATTCTCCAGAAGCTGGTTCCAGTTGAGGCCTATGGAAGAGTGGCTATCAAGATGTACTTCAAGGATTTTTGCTTCAATAGAGACTTGTTTGTACAATTCCTTTTTAAGGTTATCAAAATAAACTTCTAATTTATTAAGGAGTGGTCGTGGCGCATGGACTGTTATAATGCCAACAGGTTTATCAATGGTGTATTTGTTACCTGCTGCTGACATCTGTCTGGTCGCACTCAATTCCATGGCCTGTCGCTCTTCTAAACTCCCGGTAGCATCTGAACCTACAACTACTCCAGAATTACTTATCGCTGCGGTCGTTCCCGAAGTGGTGCCGGCTTTGGTGGTCCACACATCGAGGATTGCCTTCATATTAAGTTCAACATTCTTCCAGATATCGAATTCATTCCCTCTTGAATCCAGACGAATAGTTCCTTCGATATTACTTGCGGCTTCATTACTTCCCAAGACGTTTCCACCGGTCGCAGTTTCGTAGGTTTGCTTTGTAAAAGGCATGGCAATATGAAATTGCCTTGTTTCCTTGTATTTTATTACAATTGTTGAACCGTCCATCTCATGGTAATAATCAACTTGTCTCAGAAGGTTGTCAATTGCCTTATAAAAGTCATCATTCGCACCAATGTTAACGTCGACCAGCACATTCTTGTCTACATCGCTGGCCCAGGAGACATTCATGCCCTTCAGAGCTGCGAGACGCTTTAAGATATCCCAGAGTGGTTGCGGACCACGGGTAGATGAAATCCGTGCTCCTACCTTGAGTTTGCTCTCTTCGGCAAGTGTTATATCGTCCAGTTCCTCTTTGTCAACGAGATAGGAGGCCGTCTGGTAACGGACAGGCAGAGTGGCAGGGGGGGCAGGTTTCATTTCAGCTGCGTCTAGAGGCTGTTGCACACCGGACAGCTGTGCATCCTTCTGTTTAGGTGGCGCATCTGTTACGCAGGAAGTGAGGAAAAGTGAGAGTAGCAAGAGGCTACTGAAAAGGGATACATTTTTTATGGACTTCATAAAAACCTCTTGGACTAAAATTAAAAAACTCAGGTTGGTAACGATTTATCTTTAGTTTATTCTTTTTCAGCAACACGGCCCTGGATGTATTTCTTAAGATCAGGACGTAATTGAAATCCAGAACCAAGAAGAGCCATATACTGTTGTGCAGCTTCTTTTTTAAGACCGAGCTTATCAAGGACTCTTGCCTTTGCTACCATTGTATCAACAGTTTCACCGTAATGAGAATGATACTTGTCCAGAAGCTTCAGGGCTGCATCATTTTGACTGTTGTTTTCACTGAAAGCGGCATAGCTGATAAGTGCTTCTTTCATCGGAGGAGATGCACTTATGCTTTGAGCGAAGTATTCAGACGCTTCAGAAACTCTCTGCATATTTGCGGATCCGATGGCTGCATAGAGTGCAGCATAACTACTCTGCGGATCAATTCTTAAACTTTCCTGTGCGTAATAAACTGCTTTTGCGTTCATACCCAGATGAACCAGGTAAAGTGTCGCCAGCCTGTTTGACAGTTTAATATTTTCAGGCCAGAGCTCAAATGCTTTGGTGTAGAGAAGGGCGGCATCTTCGTACTCCTCCCTTTTTCCAAGCGCCTGCGCTTGCATTACGTATTCTTTGGCCTGCATGATCTCTTTTGGGACAGTGGCAGTTTCTTCGATAATGAGGGATTCCTGTTCTATACTTTCAATATCCGCCTCAAAAGCAAGATTGTCCTCTGCCCTCTCTGGCCAGGCAAATTCCTTTTTCGCAGGATAAATCACCACGGTATTGTATCTTTCTTCCTTTTTAAGGTTCATTAAATTAAGGATGATGTCGAGGGCAAAATCCCAAGGTACGTCTGAAAGAGCGAGGGTTAAAGAACCCTTTACGCCTTCATCTACAATGATATTAAGATCTGTTATTTGCCTGAAGAGTCGAAAAACATTGTGGATGTCAATTTTATAAAAATCTACACTGATACGCTTTTTATTGTAGCCTGAAAAAGAGAAATTATCAGCCATGGAAGATATCTTCTTCTGAGTGGCATCGGATGAATTGTCAGCAGACGGGTCAGTTGTAGATTGCTCCAGGGAACCAATAAGAGAATCCAGGGTGGCATCGGATGTCTTGTTGTTGCCAGGTTTGTTTTTTTGTGATTTTTTAGAGAGCTGAGGAGTTTTATTGTCACTTTCATCAATTACAACTACAAGGCCTTTCAGCGATGGTGTAACTGTATAGCGAAAAAGATTGGCTGACGCAGAATCGAAGACTATTCGTGCTCCACCGCCTCTTGCTGCAACCCGGATTTTCTCAACGGAAGTGCCAATATGTTTTTCTCTGACCAACTCTTTTATGTCCACAGTTTTTATGTCTATAAACATCCTTGGAGGGCGATTTGCTCCGCTGCCTATTGTGTCGACGCTATAATTTTCTATCTTAGAATCAGAAGCAATCAGAATGGTTGTGGTATTTGGTGTAGTTGTGACATTAAGATCCGTAAGGGCTCTTTTCTTTGATTTTGAAGTTGAACTGACTTGTGGTTTTTCCCTGGCAGAGTCTATCTTGATCGTCAAACCTTTCCCATTTCTGGTAACTGTATAATCGTGACTGTCTGCTAAGGAGAATTCAAAACGTAATATAGCGGGGTCCTGGTCTTTGATGTTTGATAGTTTTAATGCTGAAAATTCATTTCCAGGTAGAGTCGCCCCGGACTGCGGGAAGTTTTTAGAAAAGCTCCCCCCGGCGATGTCTATTACCGCTCTAAATGGTGAAAATCTTTCCGAAACAGTATACGCGGGGATTGAATTTCCTGAAATTGTGTAGTTAAGCTGATTGTCAGATAACTGGATCTGGATGTCGGCTATTTTGAACGCAACACCACTATCGGCCCTCGCCGTGCTGTAGATTAATGTCGACAAAACACAGAATGCGAGGAAAATTGACGCAGAAGATTTGGCTAACTCTTTATGCATTGTTTACTCTTCTCCCTCTTTCTTTAGTGTCATCACGACCTCAGTGATGATTTTTTTTCCTGCCCGAGTTTCTGCAGTTTCTTCGATGATCACTGTATTTGGTGCAATATCTTTGACAACACCTTTTCTTCCTATTTTTGTACCCTCAGTGATCACATAACCTTTTCCGGTAAAATCTTGAACCATAGCGAAATCTTCCGATCCACTTTGCAGAAGAGCAACCAGGGTGAGCTGGCCCGGTTCAAAAAGCTGCATTCCGGTTAAAACGATCTCTTTTTCGATGATCTCATTCATATCAATAACAGGCCCGGAGATAGTTGCTTTCTCGCTTATAAACGGAACGAATGGATCGGGTCTGCCTTCGAGTACGTATTCAAAAAAGTCTGCTTCTGGACCAGAATCCGGCAGTTGAGGAGATATTTTTGTCTCAGTCGCCATTGTAATTCCTGGTGCTGCAAGATATAAAACAGATAAAAGCAACATCCAACAGAAAAGGAATGCATTCCTGCCGGCCAAGAGTGATGTATTAAATAAATTTGATAAAATAAATCGCCTCATGAGTTCACTTTTTTTCGGGCTTGGGGAGCTCTATATTTGTGAAGCGGTACGTAACCAGTTTGCAGTCAGATTTAAGCAGCATTTCACCGTCTTCTTTTTTAGGAGAGCCCATTTTGACATTTGATACAGAAACAATTCTTTCGAGTTTACTGACCTGATCAAAAAAGAAACCCATATTGTGATAAGGGCCTCTGACATTTATCGTTATGGGTATTTCAGCATAAAAATCTTTTGGGATATCAGCAAGGGGCTTAAATGTCAGAAAATCGAGCCCGGCAGTACGCCCAAGACTTGATATGTCTTTGAGTAACTGAGGAATTTCTTTTTCATTGGGAAGGAGGGCTGCAGCCTCTTGAAAGAGCATCTCTGATTCTTTGAGTTCCTGTTCAAATTTAGCCAGTTCAGCTGCCTTTTCTTTGACTTCTTTGAGGGCTTTTTGCATAGAAATTTCTTTGGCCTTAAGGCTCTGAATTTTCTTGCTGTTTGGCTGATAGAAAGCGAAATAAGAGGCAATTACTGGAATCAAGACAATCAAGAAGACAATACCAACCTTTGCCTTCGCTCCCATGGGAACCATTTTTTCGTCAATAAAGGCTGTGAATTTTCCGTTACTCTTTTTCATACAGTCTGTGTTGTGAAAAATTTATGTACTCTTCTTCACAGCCATTTCTCCCGGTGCTTGGGAAATCGGCTGGGAGACGGCACATGTGAGCGAAAAAGCTTTCAGGTTTTTGCCTGAAACTACCTTCAGTGAAGAATTTGTCAATGTTACACTCGTGACAAATGGAGACGCTTTCAGGCTATCCATAAACTGTGCTACAGTCTGGTTATCGAGGGCGATGCCGGTGAGACGGAGGGAACCGCTTTGTTGACTGAGTGACTGCAGCCAGATACGATTTTTGTCAACCCGGTTTGCGACTTCATCCAGAACCCTTACAGTCAGTGACGAGTCAGATTTGAGTTTGTTTATTATACCGGTTTTTCGGTCGAGTTCTAATCTGTCTTTTTTCAGCTTGGCTATTTTATTAAGAATGGGAGTGTAGGTGTCTGTTTCTTTTTTGAGACTGGCTACACTGGTCTCAAGCATACTGATGTTTTTTGCCTGCAGGATACCCACAAGGGCCACCGCCGCCAAGGTTAACAAAAATGCCAGCAGCATACCGAAAAGCTGTTTCTTTGCTTTGGCTCTTTTTTTTAGTTGCCTTATGGGGAGTAGATTGATTTTTAGCATTTTAAAATCTGAAACGATTCACCATAGGTTAAATGAGTGATGACCTTAGAGCTATTCCGGTTGCAATAGCCATCTCCGGTGCAATACTGTTGAGATAATTTGAGTCAATCTTTCTTTTCGTTGACGTCATGTTCACAAAAGGATTGAAAAGTTCAACAGAAAGACCTGTTTCCCTGGCAAGGAAATCGGTCAAACCTTGTACTTTCGAACCCCCACCGCTTAAGAACAACTTTTCCAGAGGTCGATCCGGATGATTGGAGTGATAGAGATCTATTGCTTTTTTGATTTCTAATACCCACTGGGTACAGGTGGCCGTGAAAATTTCCTCTATTTCCTGCTGTCTGTCTTCTGCTGGAAGAAAACCAAGCTTCAGTGCTTCGGCATCTTCGAATTCAACGTCAAATATGTTCTGGATCTGTTCTGTTATCTGCCTGCTGCCCACAATAATATCTCTGGCAACAACAGAAATACCATTTGAGAGAATATTGATGTTCATTTTTGAAGCGCCAATGTCAACCAGGGCAACATTTCCGGTCTTCTGGTAATTGTATTCGTAGGTGTTCTCCAGAGCAAATCCATCGACGTCAACTATTACCGGATTTAGATTTAGATCCCGTATCATTTTGAGGTAATCGTCAACAATTTCTTTTTTCGCAGCGACAAGCATTACATCAGTCCTGTCTCCGTCACCACCATGGGTTTTTAAATCCTGAAAGTCGAGATATACATCTTCAATATCAAAGGGAATATATTGTTCTGCCTCTTCCATTATATGTTCTTCGAGTGCAGCGTCATCCATAACCGCAAGGCTTACCTTTTTAACAATCACAGAATACCCGGAGATCGAAAAACCAATCTTTTTATTTTTAATTTTTAAGTTTTTGAAAAGAGTTGAAATTGATTCACCGACAATTTTGGGATCATAGAGGGTGCCGTCGTCTACTGCGCCCTCCGGTAGTACAGCACTGCCGAGTGTAACTATGGAGTAGCCACTTCTTACCTGCTTGAGTTGACATACTTTGATGGCATGGGACCCGATATCTAAACCAATGACTAGGTCGCTTTTAGAAGTGAACGGCAGGCTCATGATAAGTCAGTTATAATGAATGTTTAAATGTCAACAATTTAATAAAAAAAATGAATCGCAAATATGCTTACTTTTCATACACATATGGTCTATTAGTTCACAAAAAAATAGCTTTGTCAAGTAAAACACAGTTTTATTTAGTGGAAAAGTGCTTATCTTGCGGTAATTTATATCTGGTCTTAGGTCGGGCACGAGGGTAGTGTGCTTTATGTTGTATGTTCTGAAAATTGATGCGCGCCATATTGTGTGTTGAAAAAATTTATTGATGCAGTAAAAGAGGTAGGAGAAGAGAAAATAGTAAAGGGGCAAGATTATGTAAATGCTCTTGTAATTGGGTATAATTTTTAGTAGTTTTGTCCCTTCGGAAAACTTTTTGCTT
>DAOVUU010000122.1 GCA_030632405.1 Desulfobulbaceae bacterium
AAGGTTGATATAATATTTTTCAGATATCATCTGCTTACTTGTCACATGGAACAGGATATGAAAGACAAAGCAGTAACTTCCAGTGAAAAGAGGTCCGGTGCGCTTAGAGAAGGATCCTCCTCTAAAGAAATAGCCTCTTTTCTTAAGGCTGCCAGTGAGACAGACCTGGCCCAGAGCGGAAGATTGATTTTTGCATTAGATGCAACTATGAGTCGGCAACCAACCTGGACCAGGGCTATGACCATCCAGTCTTCGATGTTTGATGCAGTGGGTAAGGCGGGTGGATTATCGGTACAACTGGTATTTTTTCGAGGTCTGGATGAGTGTCGTGCCTCGAAATGGGTTATTAATGCTGCCGCGCTGCGCAATCTGATGCTCGGTATTGAATGTCGAGGTGGGCATACCCAGATAACCAAAATCCTCAATCACGCCTCTCGTGAAACAACGAAAAAAAAAGTCTCGGCACTGGTTTTCATAGGTGATGCTCTGGAGGAGAGTGTAGATTTTCTCTGCCAGAGGGCCGGTGAACTTGGTTTAAAAGGCGTACGCTGCTTTTTCTTTCAGGAGGGGCATGATGCGATGGCTGAAAATGGCTTTCGTGAAATGGCTCGACTTACAGGTGGTGCCTATTTCCGGCTTGGGCCTGATTCGGCAAGGGAACTTGCCGAGCTTCTCGGTGCGGTTGCCATTTATGCGCGGGGAGGATTGAAAGCCCTTTCAAACAGCGGCAAACGTGAGGCGCGTTTACTTATTGATCAGATGAAAGAATGATTTCCCCCTTTGTCTGGATAGTTAATGGTATTGTATATTATATTTCTGTTATTTGTGGTGGTCGGTCTTTTCTGGCTGATTCTCACTAATCCCGCCCATAAAAGTGCGGCTTTTCTGACAGCTGCTGGACCGCTTATTCTCATAGCGATAGGAGTTCTGTTGATCATTTTCCGGCGAGGGGTGATTGGAATGCCTCTGATGGTTTTCGGTCTTTCTTGGTGGCGGCGCAGTCATTCGACACGACCAGCCTCCCACTCAGAAGGACAAAAATCAACAGTCCGATCAGCAAACATTGAAATGGAACTTGATCATGATACCGGAGAAATTGACGGAACGGTGCTTACAGGTCGTATGAAGGGAGCCCGTCTTTCTTCGCTGAACGAGGAGGAGGCATTGTCGCTTTATCGGGAAATTTGTTCCGATGCAGACAGTGCCACTTTGCTCGTATCTTTCCTTGATCGTTACCATCCAGATTGGCGGGAACGTGTTGACCCTGATTCTTTCAGGGAACAGGACGGCGCATCTGGTTTTGAAGGTATGACCAGACAGGACGCGTACCAGATACTAGGCGTTGAGCCTGGCGCCTCACAACAAGAGATCCACGAGGCCTGGCGGCGACTCATAAAAGGGGTTCATCCTGACAGTGGAGGATCAGCATTTTTGGCCACCAAAATTAATGCTGCCAGAGATGTTCTCCAGGACTAGTAGTTCAATTCGATGCCATCAAATAGTTACATTCCAATTAAAAATTCTTGTTCATACCCAACAGTGAATATGCCTGACGTGTTATTACGAATGGCGAGAAAATGTTCGTTGTTTTTGTCAAAAGGGCAGATAGGCATGTCGCAGTGCCCAAAACCGAATTTCGTATAAAAATTGGGATCACCCAGGACGAAGAGTGTTTTATCTTTAATAAATTTGTGTCGTAAGGAAAAGCGGAGCAGTTCAGAACCTATTCCCTGATTCTGCATTTCAGGTGCTACTGCCAGTGGTGCCAAATGCAGGCCGCATACTTTTTTTCCGCAAAAGGCATTGGAATAGGCGATGTATGCTATGGCCTTGTTGCGATGAATGCATATCCATTCCTGCAGTTTTTTTTCATTTTTATGAAGATTCTCAAACAAACGGGTTTCATAATTACCATTTGGAAAGGCCTGCCTGAGTAAAGCTGAAGCCTTGGGATATTCTTCGGGGGTGAGTTCGCGTATTTTCATGGAAGAAACCTTGCCCTTTAGCCCTCGGTTATTAATTCGATTGTATCCACGTTATTGAGGATGGCGGCATGAAATATTTTCGGGAAATTTCAGTTCTTGATGGCGTCGTAAAAAGTCTTCCTCTTGTTCGTTGTTACAATTTTTCTATCATTACGATGTACCGTATGTACGTCGGAATAATAGAAAAATTGCACGCCTCCAATATGAAGCTTTTTACTTATCCATCGAAACTGAGGTTTTTACGAGTTTATCAGTTCTTAATGTTGCACTATAAATAACCTCTCTGAATTTACCTCAAAACGGTGGGACACCTATAAGTCGCAGGTGAAGCCAGAATACAAAAGCGAGGTATAGGCCTATGCCGAGTACTAATGCAATTACATCATTAAAATTTGAGGCTGGGGCTCCCGGGGTGGGCCGTGGTAGACGGTGTTGAACAGATATACGATCCAAAACTGACCACGCAAGAATGGAGCCGAACAAAATAACGTTAGTTGATGAACCATTGGCGAGCAGATGTGCAACCGCCCAGAGGCTGGTGGATAGCAGCATAGGATGGCTGGTTGCTGCTTTAATGCGCCCAGGAAAATATGTAGCTACCAAAAGTGGAAAGACAGGTAGAAGCAGCAATAATGACATGTACTGCAGCCATAAAGGTGGGGTATACAGTGTAATTGAGTTAGAGTGGGCAATCCCATAACCCCAGATAATTAAAACAAAACCGAAAATTGCCATCAGGGAATATACTCCTTTCCAAACCCATTTTCCCATTTTATTTACCATGCGATCACGCCATGGCTCATTTACAATTGAAACGGAATGTATTCCCAAAAAAATAAGGAGTCCGAGTAAAAATATAGTCATTGATTAATCCTCTATTCGTATCTGTGTATTATTAACAAGGTTAAGTGCTGCTTCACCCAGATCATGAAACCATTGAACCATTGTAACATTTTAATAATGAAACAAAAGCTGAAATGGTTTATCTTTTCACAACCTGATAAATATAATATTCTTTTGATAGGGGAGAGATGACTGAGATCGTGTTTTTTTCCATGCACTGAGAGTACTTGAGGAGGACGCTATGACCACCAGCAATGATACTGAGTATATCTGTCTGACCAAACGCATATCCCACAGTCTGATTGTATTTTTTCTTGTTCTATTCTCACCGCTGACAACCCATGCTTATGAGCTTCTCCTGGGGACGGGGGGAAAGGGTTCCTTTTCCCATTTCACCGGCAGAACTATTTGTCGTTTGATTAGTATGGACCCAGGGCTTTCCTGCAAAGTGATCCCTGCTCCGGACAGTTCCCATAATCTAACCAACCTCAGGAGCGGATCGCTGGATATTGCTCTTATTGACTCCCGGATGCTGCATGACGCCTTTAATAAAAGTGGTTACTTCAAGTTTCTTGATATTACGTATGACAATCTGAGAACACTGGTTCCTCTTTACACTGTTCCAATTGTTCTTGTTGCCCGTGATGATGCAAAAATACTGTCTCTTGATGATCTGCGGGGCAAACGATTTAATGCAGGAGCACCACTCTCTCCACAGCATCTTGCAGCAGATAACATAATGGAGGCGAAGGGATGGATTAAAAAAGATTTCAATCCTCTGGCTGAACTTCCTGCGGATCATGCACAGGGTACTCTTGCATTCAGTGGTGGCACTATCCAGGCAATGCTGCATATTGGAGTTCATCCTGATCCGATATTGGCTCGTTTGCTCAAACGTACAAAGGCTACTTTAGTCAATATGGACGATCCGGATATAGAGAAACTTGTGAACGCTCAGAGTGGTTTTTTAAAAATTACCATCCCGGCTGGAACCTATTCGACAATTCCCGGGAAGGTGGATACTCTTGGCACAGAAGTGACTCTGGTAGCCTCGGAAGATCTGGAAGATACTGCTGTCACCGCTATACTGGCTGCAATTTTTGAAAATAAAGAGCAGTTGAAAAAGGCCCATCCAGCCCTTTCTCCAACCGAGGAAGCGGCTACCAATACATTGCATGGTGAAGTTGGACCACACCCGGCGGTTATCAAATATTTCCAGAAATAGGGTGATAAAGTAGTCTGTCTCTGAGTCCGATAAGCGTAGACTTCGAGAAGTTCGATATACGAGGCGTATGTATGATTATCAGTGTTGTCACTGATAATGTGACTTGGCACGATAGATTGCGGTATCTGGATGGAAAGCTGCCCAGGCAAACCAGAACAATGTGATGGCCGGAAGTTTTTCCCCCTGTTTGTTTGTCATTATTGCAGAATTATGGTCGGGAAAATACGAAACTGACACTTCAATATCGCCGATACGATCATCGACCACAGTCCCACCTTTAGCCAGCTCGACAAAAGGATACGCCTTTGATTTTCCGTTCAGATTGATGGCTAAAACCATCTCTTTGGGGTGTAAGCCCCTCGCCTTGAATTTAACGGGAAAATACGTTTCAGGATTTGTACGGTACCCCGTATAAGGGTTTTGTTGATAATTTCTGGAAAACCCGGTAGAGAAGCTGAGAACTTGAGTATCAGGATAGTGATCTCTCCATTGCTGCCAGGTTGTATGTTCAACCGGAATCTGCTGCAGAATGGTCCCTTTATATTCACCAGTCACGCCCTGTCCGAGAATTTGAGACCAGAGAGAATTGCTCTTTCTATCATACAGCAGGACGTCACTGTTATACAACAAGCCGGAAACTCCAAAGCGAAGACTTATTCCTTTCACTCTTGCTGTAAAAGCCATTCCGGATCCACATAAAGGGCAGAAGGTTATAACAACCGGATCTGCTCCGTAACTGTCATTCACAACCTCATGCCAGTTCATGATGGATATTGGATAGGCCTTTGCTATGCCGTTATAGAACACGCCAAGCACCTGATGGTTATCTCGGAGCCGTGTTTTTTCAGGGTGTAGTAGAAAGTTTGGTTCGTCTATGGCAGGAATGCCATCTTTGGGCGGCCCTCCCCTGATAATTTCTTTAGATGGAACTATCGAATTACTGAGATCAAAGCCATTGAGCAATTGACCACCGTAGAGCTCTGCATGCCCCGCTACCCCGATCAAAAACAACATTATAACGAATGTAGTATATCGCATCACACGACCTCTCTTTGATTATATTCAGTCTCCTTTACCTATATGAGGTATAATCTTTGGCATATATTCCCGATCTCATTCTCCTCCAGGATCAAATGTGTTGTTCAGTGTCGAAATTTGACCCCTTTTCAGTGTTGAATACTAACCCCGACCTTGTCTCTTATGCTGCTATTATTGTTTTCAAAGCTATCATAGATTATCGGTGCTTTTGAGTAAACAGGTGTTCTCCTGTGAAGAAGATAGCTCTGGAATTTTTTGTCGTGTCTGCTAATAGAAATTGCTGTCCTGTGGGTTGAATTCTGCACTTTCAACCCACCAATCGGGCTTTTGAACCATGTCTAGAAGGTTCTCAACTGTTTTATGGTGGTATGCTTCCTGCCTCATCAGTATTTCGAAGAGCTTTTTGCTTTCAGGATCATCTGCTTCAGCAAATTTTTCTTTGTAGAAATCCATACCGCGTTTCTCAATTTCAACTGCGATTCGGTAATCTTCAACTACATCGGATGAAATGTTTATCACATGCTTGTTTTGTTTCATCTCGTCAAAGACAGTTTTAATATCAAGAGCAACACCCTGAACAGGTGCTACAGACAGTTTTTTCTGTAAATTCTCTATTGCTACCCGATGCCTTACTTCATCCTCTGCAAGCATTAACAGGATCTTTTTTATACCTTCAACGGGTGCCCTATCAGCCATCTTTCTGTATAACTTCTCAGCATCTTTCTCCATCTGGATAGAAAATTCGAACATATCCATAAAATCACCTCCTGTCATATAATATTGATTATTGAGTATAGATCATACATTATGTTTATCTCGCTTCTTCAGCAAGTTGTTTTGCTAATTTTTCTCTATCAACAATTATAACCAAGAAAAACATACCACAGTGTGGCATTTTTGATTTGCATGATTACGGTTTGCTCACATGGTAGCCCTTATTTTATATTTCTGGCAAGTGGCTATCTCATGAGACTCTGTTGCTAATAGTCAGTAATAGATTGACATTAGCTCAAAAATTAACATCTACAAATTTATTCGTATACAAGGAGAAATAGCAATAAAGTACGATCATTTTTATTATCCGTTATAGTTGTGTTTTTTTGGTTTCAAATGTTTCTGTATACACAGTTGGAGGAGCATGATCAAATATTACACTGGGAAGCGACACTTCATACCCTAATTTCATAGTTATTCTGGAGGTTGTTCTGTCTTTATAGATGAACGGCATATCATGGATATCGTATATTATATGGGGAATTCACCCAAATTATAACTAAGAGACAATGCTTATGATACTGATTAGTCATTTTCAGAAAAAACATAGTGTGGCACGAAATGTTTGAGAAAAGAAAAAGTAAACGTCGAGCAGTCGAAAAAAATATCGCGCTTGCTACCGATGTAGTTTGTCAGGTTGTTGACGTTAATCAAAGTGGCATTTCTTTCAGATGTTGTAATGGTAATGATTTTCCGGACGAATTATCAATAGATATTTATGATACTGCAGGTCTGAGCATGGAACAGTTGCAAGTGCAAAAAGTCTGGAAGAAAAGATTGAACGGCTCAAGCAGTCCGGCACCATTTGTTATTGCATTTGGGTGGGAGTTTAAGAACTTATCTGTTTCCCAAGAGGCTCATCTCAAATTTTATCTACAACAACTCGAAGAAGTCCAGAAATAGCAATTGGTCTTGCTTTAATCGAATAGACTTTCAACCAGGCTTCGTTCTTCGTCTCACCACCTTTATTAATATCTACCCAGAGTACAAGATTCGACACCATAAAGATCTACCAGTTGGATTGCAATCCCTCAAGCTCCCAATGGTATGAACACCTTGTATATCATTATTTGTCGAGCAATTCTCGGAGGTCAGAAAATTTTACACGAGAGGTTAAATCAACACTCAAAGGTGTAACAGATACAACCTTATCAATTGCAAAAGCATATATATCTGATTCAGGATCAAGATCTGTTTCATTAACGTTAATGACT
>DAOVUU010000134.1 GCA_030632405.1 Desulfobulbaceae bacterium
CCCAATCCATATGAATCCATCGATCTGTGCGAACTTGCCATAGAGCTTGGAGCAAGTTTTGTAGCAAGGGGATTCTCCGGCGACAAACAGCAGCTTGTGCCCCTGTTAAAAACAGCCATGGCCCATAATGGACTTGCATTCGTCGATGTTATCTCCCCCTGCGTCACCTTTAACAATACCCCCAGTTCAACAAAAAGCTACCAGTACGTCCGAGAACATATCGAAGCCACCAACACCTTTGATTTTGTCCCCCTGCAACAGGAAATACTCACCCACTACGAAGAGGGTACAAGCCAGGAAGTAGTGATGCATGATGGCAGCCTGATACACCTTCATAAGGCCGATTCCAGCAAAGATGTAACCAATCGGTTAAAAGCGGTAAATAACCTTGAGGCAGAAAAGGAAAAAGGGAGATTACTCACAGGAATTCTCTATATCAATCCTGAGATTAAGGAGACCCACGATATCATCAACTCCACCCTGCGTCCACTCAACACCCTGACCAAAGAAGACCTCTGCCCCGGCAGCGGAGTTCTGGAGAGAATTAATAATGCAATGAGATAACAATCTCGTAAAAACTTAAAATTTCCGATGGCTAAGTAATGCTTAACATTTTCAAACTGATTCTCACCTCCCGTGTCTACGAAGCGGCCATTGAGACACCCCTGGAGAAAGCAACAGCCCTCTCAAAGAGGACCAATAATCAGATTTTTTTAAAAAGAGAAGATCAGCAGCCGGTTTTTTCCTTTAAAATCAGAGGTGCATATAACAAAATCGCCCATCTCAACGCAGAGGAACAGGCCAGAGGTGTGATAACTGCATCTGCCGGTAATCATGCCCAGGGCGTCGCCTTTGCTGCAAAAAAACTCGGTATTCGATCACTTGTTGTAATGCCTGAGACAACACCGGGAATTAAAGTAGCTGCTGTAGAAAATTACGGCGGCAAAGTGATCCTGAAAGGTGATAACTACTCGGAAGCTGCTGATCATATGCAGTCTCTCATAAAAGAGACGAAGATGGTGTTTGTCCATCCCTTTGACGATGAGCTGGTCATTGCCGGGCAGGGTACAGTAGCCGACGAACTGCTGCGCCAGAACCCCGGCAGGCTCGATGCCGTATTCGTCCCCGTGGGAGGCGGCGGACTCATAAGCGGCATGGCCGCATACATTAAAACCCTGCGGCCGGAAATCAAGGTTATCGGGGTTGAACCGGCGGACAGCGACGGCATGTATCAATCTCTTGCCGCCGGCAAAAAAGTCAGCCTTGACTCCGTTGGTATCTTCGCCGATGGAGCTGCGGTTCGTGATATAGGCGGACTCACATTTGATCTCTGCAGCCAGTTTGTGGACAGTATCATCCGGGTTACAACAGATGAGATATGTGCTGGAATCAAGGCGATCTATCAGGCAAACAGGTCCATAGTAGAACCGGCAGGCGGCCTGGCGGTAGCCGGCCTTTTACAGTACATCCACGAGACCGGATGCAAAAACAGTACCCTGGTAGCTGTTAACTCAGGCGCCAATATGAACTTTGAACGACTACGATATGTTGCGGAGAGAACACTCATCGGAGAAAAACAGGAAGCCCTGTTTGCAGTTACCATCCCGGAGAAACCGGGGAGTCTGAAAGCATTTTGTAAAAATATTGTTGAAAATAGAAACATCACAGAATTCAACTACCGTCTGTCAACCCGTAAGCAGGCACACATTTTCGTCGGAATTTCAATCCAAAACAGAGATGAACGGTTCAGTTTTAGTGACAAGCTCACCAGATCCGGGTATAAAAACCTGGATATCACTGACAATGATCTTGCAAAAACCCATATTCGCTATATGGTTGGGGGACGATCTGAGACCGTTGTCCATGAACGCTTATTCCGTTTCTGGTTTCCCGAAACACCAAAAGCATTAACCCGCTTTCTCGATGCCACACGGGGATATCACAACATTTCCCTCTTTCATTACAGGATGCAGGGCGGTGATTTCGGCAGGGTACTGATTGGCCTGGAGGTTCCGGAAGGTTCCGGTTCCGGGCTTAAGAACCGGCTGGACAAACTTGGCTATCGGTATCAGGAGGAAACTGATAATCCGGTCTACGGGCTCTTTTTGTAACCAGTCACCATCACATCATAATACCTTAGGCAGTAAGTAAAAATAACTTGTACATATTGCGCCGAACTTCGGAGTCTCGTACCTCGCTTACCTACTTTCTGTTCAAGAAGAAAGGAAGGCGCATAATGTATTATGTAACTGACGAAGCGACAAAGAACAGGAAGTAAAAGGCAAGCAAGATGTATGGGGTATTTTTACTTACTGCCTTCAATTCATATTCCAGGAGAACTCCAGTGAAAAAGAAACTGTCTCGTTTTGATCTGCAGAAAATGAAAGATGACGGCCAAAGAGCCGTCTGGATTACGGCCTATGACTACGTCACCGCCCAGCTGGCAGAAGAAAGCGGTATGGACATGCTGCTGGTTGGAGACAGTCTCGGGATGGCTGTCTACGGTTATTCCGGTACCGTTCCCGTCACCATGGATCAGTGCATATACCACACCGAAGCTGTACGTCGGGCTGCACCCAATACCTTTGTTATAGGAGACATGCCATTTGGATCTTATCAGACGGGTGTTTCAAAAGCGTGCAAAAATGCTGTGAGGTTTCATAAAGAGGCCGGTGTAGACTGTGTTAAACTTGAGGGTGGAGTCCGCGTGGCATCGGTTATTCGGGCCATAAGTGATGGCGGTATGCTGGTGATGGGTCATGTGGGCCTTACACCCCAGAGCGCCGGTGCTCAGGGGGGGTTTCGCGCCCAGGGACGAACAGCGGAAAGTGCCCAGGCTATCATCGATGACGCCAGGGCGGTATATGAATCAGGCGCATTTTCTCTTCTTGTGGAGGGGGTACCTCCGGAGGTGACCAGGTTAATCTGTGACGATCTGCCCATCCCGGTTTATGGTATTGGTGCCGGGGATTGTGACGGGCAGGTCATGATATGTTCCGATATCCTGGGCCTTTTCCAGGCCTTCACACCCAAATTCGTCAAACGGTATGGCGATGTTGCCGGCGAATATCGCAAGGTTTTCACCGCGTATATTGATGATGTACGAAATGGGGATTTTCCTGGAGAAGAACATGTCTACCGAATGATAGAAGGTGAAACAGCTAAACTGCCAGTAAAATAAAGAATTGATGGCGTCGTAAAAACTCTTCATCTTCTTCGTCATTGCAAATTGAATGTCATTACGACGTACTTAAGTACGCCTCATTCCATTAAATTTGCATTCCTCGAATATGAAGTTTTTTACTTAGCCACCCAAAAGTTTACTTTTTACGAGTTTGTCCAGATTGATAATCTCGTAAAAAGCAAAAAATTCGGACAATTAAGCAAAACGATTCATAGTAACAAAGCGGATGGAGAGTTTTTACGACGCCATCATATATAATTTCCAAGGAGTACAACAATGAAGCTGACAACCTTATTTGATAAAGGTGAATTTGTTATTACCGGCGAAGTTGGTCCAATCAAAGGTGCCATCAGCAGGGACAAGAGTATACAACCCAGCTGCGCAATAGAAGCTCGCCACCTGGATCCGTTTGTCCATGCCGTTAATGTGACCGATAACCAGTCGGCAGTCATGAGACTGGGTTCACTTGCTGCAAGTGTTCGATTAAAAGAAAGCGGGATCGAGCCCGTCTATCAGCTCACCTGCAGAGACCGGAATCGGTTAGCACTGCAATCTGACCTGCTCACGGCCTATTCACTTGGCCTCGATAACGTTTTACTGTTAACCGGAGATCATATTAACCTCGGAGACCACAAGGAAGCAAAACCGGTATTTGACCTTGATTCTGTTCAGCTGATTGAAATGGCCAGAGGACTTAAAGAAGGCAAAGATATTGTGGGACATAAACTTGAAAATAATCTCGACATGGCCTTTGGTGCTGTCGTTAACCCTAATTCGGTTCCAATAGACCTCCAATTACTGAAAATGGGTAAGAAAGTAGATGCCGGAGCACAATTTTTTCAAACCCAGGCCGTATATGATGCCAAAATTTTTGAGGAGTTCATCAATAAAGCCGAAAAATTCAACGTTCCGATCCAGCTCGGCATCGTTATTCTGAAATCCCCCCAAATGGGAAGGTATATGAATAAATTTGTATCCGGTATCCATGTCCCCGAAAAACTGATAAATGAAATAGATTCGGTTGCCAAAGAAGATCGAAAGAAAAAATCAGCCGAAATAGCCGGTAAATTTATCAAAAAGATGAAATCAATGGTCCAGGGAGTCCATATCATGACCCTTGGCTGGACCGACATAGTTCCTGATATTTTAGAGCATGCTGAAATAAAGAAAATGTAATCATCCAAAAGGTCACTCGGTTTAATCAAAATCAACTTGGGTGACCTTTTACCGAATCCCATCAAGAGCCAGCACTTATCTTATCTCCTTTTCGTTCGAGCGGTATAAACTTCACAGCTTTCAGTGGTTCTTTGACCGGATTTCTTTAAATTCATGATAGAACAGATCTCTTTTTCCTTCAAAAATAGTGGGTATATATGTTAGTACTTGGCGCTATTGATCTGAAAAAATGTATATGAAGATTTTTACCACGGTGGACAGCATTGGAATTTCCAGACATACTCCAGGAAAAAGAAAAACTCATTGATACTTTTAGCCATGAGGAAGATATTCCTGCAGATAAGGTGCGAGTTATCGCATCACCTTATCGTATCTGTCCTCTGGGCGCTCATATAGATCACCAGGGTGGAGCGGTACTTGGCATGACCATTAATGCATATACCCTGATGGCTTTTACCGTCAACGAAAGCAGCACGGTGAAACTACGTAGCAGGAACTACCCCGGAGAAGTCAATTTTGATATGGCAGAGATCTCTGAATCAACAGGGAGTTTCTGGGGTGTCTACCCCAGAGCTGCTGCTCTGGCATTACAGGATAAATATCTGATTAAAAGGGGTGTAACCGGGCTTTTGGACGGCATGCTTCCCGGATGCGGTTTGAGTTCATCGGCGTCTGTGCTTCTCGCCTATCTGCACGCTTTTGCCGACGCCAACGCACTTGATATCGAGCCATGGGAATATGTGCACCTTACCCACAGGGCAGAAAAAGAATTCATTGGCCTCAATAATGGCATTCTGGATCAAACCAGTATTGTTTTTGGACGACGGGGCTACCTGCTGCATATCGACACAAGGGAGAAAAAAGTGACGGCCTTACCTGACCTCCTGGGTGAAGATCACCATCGAATTTTAGTGGCTTTTTCCGGGTACTCAAGAGAGCTGACAACTTCCGGCTATAACTCGAGAGTTGATGAATGCCGGATAGCCGCAGGACAGATTTCCAGTATGGCCGGTAAAGGGGTTGCCAATCTTTTATCAGATGTGTCGTCAGATGATTATTTGCGTTATAAAAGCAGGTTAGAGCCGCATTTGGAAAGAAGATGTGATCACTTTTTCGGCGAATCACAACGTGTTACAAACGGAGCAGCAGCATGGGAGACAAAATCAATTGACACATTCGGCCATTTGATGAACGAATCCTGTAAAAGTTCCATGGAAAAATATGAATGCGGTATGCAGGCTATTTGCGATTTGCAGCAGATTGTCAGTTCAACTGACGGTGTTTTCGGATCCCGCTTTATGGGTGGTGGATTTGGTGGTTGTGTTGTCGGTTTTGTCAGGCCCTCACATGGTGCTGACGCAGTTGTAAATATAAAAACAGCATATCAAAAACTGCATCCGGAGGTCGCCGGCCAGGCGACCGTTAATCTGGCCCGCTCTGATGATGGAATTCGATTGATATGAATGCAGTCATCCTCTGTGCAGGTTTTGGCACACGAATGTACCCGCTGACAAAAAATTTCCCTAAACCGCTTCTAGAAGTTGCCGACAAGCCGGTGATCGATTATCTCATGGAGCAGATCATTGCACTACCAGGGATCAAATCGGTGCATATTATCAGCAACGCAAAATTCTTCCATCACTTTACCCGTTGGTGTTCACAAGGAGAGAAAGAAGGGGTTTTCAATGGAGTAGCGGTCAGAATCCATAATGACGGGAGTATTGACAATGGAAGTCGTCTGGGGGCTGCGGGGGATCTGTTCCTGGGCCTGCAGAAGATCGACAGGCCTGGCCGGGTGCTGGTATCCGGAGGAGATAACATCTACCAGTTTCCCATCAAACCACTGTGGGAAACATTTCTTGAAAACAACAATCACTGCATCCCAGTGCTTATTGAAACAGAGGTGGAAAAGCTGCAGAAAACGGGCGTCCTTGAGATAGGGGAAAATGATCGTGTGATCAGACTCCATGAGAAACCGGCAAAGCCTCCATCAACATGGACCAGTCCACCGCTCTATTTTTTCGAACCTTCTATCTGGTCTGTTCTCGAAAATTTCCTGAAGACGCCGGGAAATCACGATGCTCCTGGCTATTTCATTGATTATTTGTGCCAACAGGAAACTGTACAAGCCTTAAAACTCAACTCGACACGGCTGGATATCGGTTCTATGCAAGCCTACCACCAGGCCGACAAACAACTACGCCAAAAACCAATACACTTTCCTTGAAAATTCTAGGCAAACAATAACGTTTAATTCCAATATATTGCCATACCTTTAGTAAAATTTTAAATACAATTCTTTTGCTGCCCTGCCACAGGGTAGACACACCAATTTCTCTTAATTTTTCAAGCTCAGAAGTAATAGTTGCAAAATGATTCCCCGCAAGAGAACCAGCCTTAGAAG
>DAOVUU010000146.1 GCA_030632405.1 Desulfobulbaceae bacterium
CACAAACCAATTAATAGATTATTTTAACTATTCAGCGTAACTGCAAGAAATATAAAAAAACACGGAATGTAACTGTTCAGAGTGCCTTAGATTCGTTCATTCGGGCCTGTGAAGCGTACTGGTGTCACTCGAGCAAGCCAGGATAGATGAAGGTGAGGTGCTCTGAATAGTTGCAGATTATTTTGCATACTCAACCGCACGAGTCTCCCGAATCACGGTAACCCGAATCTGGCCGGGATAGGTCAATTTGTCTTCTATTGACCTGGCAATATCCTGACTGAGCAGAGTCGCCTGTTCATCTCTCACCTTGCTGGAATCAACAATAATTCGCAAATCACGACCCGCCTGAATAGCATAGGATTTTTCCACACCGTCATGCTCATTCGCAATCGCCTCGAGATCTTCCAAACGCTTAACATAGCTCTGAAGCATCTCTTTTCTCGCCCCCGGGCGGGCTCCCGACAGAGCATCAGCTGCCTGGACGAGAACATCTATAACACTTTGGGGTGGCTGGTCCTCGTGGTGTGCACCGATGGCATATACAATTTCTTCAGATTCTCCATATTTTTTGGCAAGGTCCCGACCTATTATTGCATGCGAACCTTCCACTTCATGATCAACGGCTTTGCCGATATCATGCAGCAGTCCGGCACGCTTGGCCACCTTAACATCCACACCCAGTTCCGAAGCCATAATGCCGCAAAGAAAAGAAACTTCCAGTGAATGCTGGAGTACATTCTGTCCATAACTCGTTCTGTATTTCAGCCGACCCAGCAAATCCATCAACTCCACATGCACCCCGTGGGCACCGACATCAAAAGTTACCCGCTCACCAGCCTCCCGCATGGTCCCTTCAAGTTCTCTGGTTACTTTTTCAACAATCTCCTCAATACGTCCAGGGTGTATCCGACCGTCATGAATAAGCTGCAGCAAGGATAGACGGGCAACCTCTCTCCGCACCGGATTAAAACCCGAGAGAATAACAGCCTCAGGAGTGTCGTCGATAATTATGTCAATGCCTGTTGCTGCTTCAATGGCTCTTATATTCCTTCCTTCCCTGCCAATAATTCTGCCTTTCATTTCATCACTTGGCAGAGGCACCACGGAAACCGTTCTGTCAGCAACATAGTCGCCGGCATATCTTGAAATCGCAAGAGCCAGTATGTTTTTCCCCTTTCTGTCCGCCTCCAGCTTCATCTCATTTTCAATTTTGACAAGTCGCTTGGCTGCATCCATCCGGGCTTCACTCTCGAGTGAATTCATAAGCATTTTCTTAGCCTCTTCCTGGCTGATCCCTGCAACTCTCGAAAGTTCGTATCGCTGCTTGCCTATAAGATTGTCAACTTCCTTATTCTTTTCCAGCCAATCCTTTTCCACCTGCCTAAGGCGCTTTTCATCACTATTCAATTCCAGCCGCCTTCTATCGAAACTCTCCCACTCTCGCTTTAATCCTTCTCTTTTTTTCTTGTGCTGTATGCGCTCATCCTTTAGCTCATCCCGCTCAATTTTGAGTTCCTCTTCAAGTGCCTTTTTGACCTGATAAGCAGCCTCCTTGCTTTGCAGCAGTGCCTCTTTCTTTAACTGCTCAGCCTCTACTATTGCAGTTTCTACAATCTGCTTACTTTGAATCCTTACATTTTTTTCATTCCCTTCAACAAACTGTTTTCTAAGGAGAAACCCGACAAAAGCACCTGCAAGAACACCAAGACTGATTATAATATAGGGATCAAGGTTTATTAAAAAACGAATGAACGAATCCATTTGGAATCCTATCAATTGAGCGACTGACAGGACAGAGGAAAAGTGATAAAACAAAGTACGAGGGGGGGGGAGGAAAAAGACGACAGCTCTATCGAAAATACTGAAACTTGTAATTAATTTAAGAGGTACACTTCCCCCTTAAGAAATATCAACATGTACAGACTGCCGATGACCGGGATATTCCCCGGCACTCCCATCTTCATTTCTGCAAAGACTCCACATATCCCCTGTCTCTTCTATAATTTCCCAAGGGGGAGCCATAACATATATAAATTACTCAAACAACCGTACATCACCAATGATTACCGAGAAGGTCATTCCCTTTCTTTTCGGATGGTATCGACAACCACCCCAATAAACACTTTACCGAACACTGGCGATATCACTGATATATATCTGAAAGAGTATTCAAAAAATAATTCTTCTTCCCACTTCGTTTCTGTTCCAACAGCACCTTTCAGCTGAAGTCAATCTTATTAAGATATGTTTAACCGGATAACCGTACCCGCCACAAACTTCTCAGCGATAATGTCCCCGGATCAATAAAATGTAGTGATCCTTTTCATCACTTATCAAGTAATCTTCCCCACACTGCCGTGTCGCCAGGACAGTTAAACCTATATAATAGGTGGGCATCCTCATAACAACGTCAGGAAATTCGCGAGCGATCCTCCTTGAGATACCAGCGGAGGTACCCTTTTTGGGAGAGTTGGCTCAACACACACTGATGATCACCAACAGTGCAGGGAAAAGATCGTATTTCACTTACTGTATTTGAGCAAAACACCATGCCCAAATTTGAAAATTCAATCGGGATAACCCCGATGGACGAGACTCTTTTCAGTATCTACTCTAAGTAGTATAAGTACCTTCACAAAAAATTTCTAAGATACTAAAAGAAGCCCCCATAATTCGACTATAGCAGACTTTCTCATAAACGAAAACAAATTATCCGCCATCTCTTTACTCTCCAGACAACTTTGCGCTGATTTCCTCATTAAGCCTGATAATCCTTGCCCCGGAGTTGTACTTATACTCCTCAAACTCCCGCTCGAGTTTTACATAGCGTGAAGCAATATTCAAACATGCGAGAATTGCGACTTTACTGACAGGCAGCGTCCCCGAACTATGAGATGACCCGGTATCAACCAAACTGCTGACAAGTGAAAAAATTGATTCTATCTCTTCCTCCGATGCGGCAGTATAAAATGCATGCTCCTGCCCCAAAAGTTCGAACCGTACCAGCCTTTCTTTATCAGACATATCTGCTCTGTCCTGTCATTATCGACACAAGTTCCTGTTCTCTGTCAAATCGACCTAATCCCTATAAATAGAAAATAAGCCGGGACTCGGTTCAGTCCCCCTCAAAGAGTGGAAAAACAAAAAATGTATTTCTGCGTTACTAAGAAGTCTCCATGGAAAACAGGTTCTGCTGCCCTTTCCCATCTTCCATTCCGGCTTCTGCATCATCTTCACTGCTCGTTTCTTCAGCAGATGAACCCTCTTCCGAACTGCCTTCTGGCAGGGAATCTTCCTCAAACTCGCTGTCATCCAGACTCTGTTCCCATTCTTCGATCTGCTCAACTATTTTACCTACCCTCAGACTGATCTCACTCCTCTCTGTATCTTTTGAGCTCACATTCTCCCGCAACCCATCTATAACTTCATCACGTTCCCGAATTTCCTGCAACAGCACAGCTTTTTCTGCCCGCAATTCAGTAAAACGGGTTAATAAATTTTCCACAAAACTTTCCAGACGTTTAAGTTCGCTATCCTGCTCCATCACTATGGCTCCTTTATCGGTTTTATCCTAATCGATGGCGTCGTAAAAATTCTCCATCTACTTTGTAGCTATAAATTTTCTATCATTACGACGTACTGTAGTACACCGAAATGATAGAAAATTTATGCGCCTCGCATATGAAGTTTTTTACTTAGCCATAGGAAATTTTAAGTTTTTACGACGCCATCAATTATGGCAACATCATAATGGCACTCAAGTATACCATTCCCCCTTCAGTCTGCAACCTCAATCATATACGTGTATAGTTCCAGTCCAGGGGCTGTCCATTGTCATATGGCATATAGCCGTTAAATACCCTGGGATCATCATCGAAAACGAGTGGTAAAAAATATTTATCTCCTTCCCACATGGGCAGGTTCAGAATATCAGTGACATCCACCCACTGCAAATCGCCTTCTTCGTTTGACAATTTTGGTGTCCCGCTAAAACGATCCACTCTATAAATAAAACCAAGCCAATTCTCGCCAAAAGGCCCAAAACCGGTCCAATTTATTATGCCTCTTAACACAACTTCCTCGCAGGTAATCCCGGCCTCTTCGTAAATCTCTCGTACCAGACAGGTATATATATCCTCTTCCGGAATCATTTTTCCGCCCAAACCATTATATTTACCGAGATGCTGGTCATCCGATCTTTTATTTCGATGGACCAGCAGAGTCTGTCTTCCATCCGGAGACAGAATATAACCGAGCGTTGCAACTATTGGAGTATACATCAACTATTTTCTATTCCTCCTGATTAATCAATATTCAGATTCCGATAATCGCTTTTTAATGATATAAACCACTTCTATCCTCAAATAACCTTTTGACGAGTCTTTCAAAGAAAAGAGGGCAAATAAACAAGGGGACCAGAACTGTTTCTAATTGAATACAACTAAATGGCATGCTATTATCATTCACTTTTGTATTACTTCTCCCAGTGATAACTTTGATACTTTGCAGTAAAATATCCCAGCAGCTCCATTCATCCAGGTGGGTCTCTTTCGTCCTGGTTTTTCTTTCCGCTCTCTTTCCCACGGCAGGATTCTGTGATCAGTCTTTCCCATTTTACCAAAGTATAGAGAATAATTTTAAATTCTGGGAAAAAATTTATTCCACCTATTCGCTCAACGATGCAGTTATACATGACTCTGAGGATTTGTCCAGAATTTACGAAGTAATCTCTACGCTTGACCCGGCACTACCGGGTGCCCAGCGCATCAACAGGAAAGTTCTCAAAGAAAAACAACATAACTATTCAAATTTATTAAAGGATATATCCGTTTCTAAAAAAACAGCAAGCGCCAGAGAGAAGAGGGTTAGTTCCCTGTTTAAAGGGTCTGAGCGGTATAAAAAAATGGCGCAAGCAGCCAAAAATGTGCGCAGCCAAACCGGACAGAAGGAACGTTTCCTGGATGGAGTATTCCGGTCAAGGAAATATATGAAGAAAATGAAAGAAATTTTCCGATCTCACGGTTTGCCTGAAGATCTTGCCTACCTGCCCCACGTCGAGTCTTCATTTAATATAAAAGCTTATTCAAAGTTTGGTGCTGCCGGGATGTGGCAGTTTACACGGGGGACAGGAAAACAGTACCTGACGATAAACTCTGCTCTTGATGAAAGACTGGACCCCATATTGGCGACTCAGGCAGCAGCACGATATCTGAAAAACAGCTATCGGGTTCTTAATAACTGGCCGCTTGCCATTACTTCGTACAATTACGGAACGTCAGGGATGCTACGTGCCGTTAAAGCAAAAGGAAGTTATGAAAATATTTTCAACAATTACAGTGAAGGTCACTTCAAGTTCGCTTCCAAAAATTTTTACTCCGAATTTCTTGCAGCCCTCAAAGTTGCAAAAAAGATAGAACATGGCAGCAATTTCAAAAAAAAATCCAATCAATCTTTTCATTACCTCAAACTTTCCGGGTATATGCATTTCAACCATGTTAAAAACCATTTTCACCTGGACCAGACACAGATAAAAAGGCTCAACCCTGCCCTTCTTTCTCCTGTATTTACCGGAGAAAAACTGATCCCCAAGGGATATTCCCTGCGACTGCCGGGTGATGAGAAGATCAGGCAACAGATCAATTCAATCCCATCTTCTTTCTATGTCGATATGCAGAAACGCAGCAAATTTCACAGAGTAAAAAAAGGAGATACGGCGGGCAGCATCGCAGAGCTTTATAACATTTCCACTGGAAAACTGAAGAAGGCCAATAACCTCGATAAATATGCCACAATCTACATCAGGCAAAAACTGCGAATCCCTGGCTTCTCTACCTCCCCCCCCTCTGAACAGGGCGTCCTTCAATTAAAAAGGCAGAAGAAAAAACAACTCCAGGGACAAGCTCACTATGAAAACATTCCCCTTCTGACGAGTACAAAGAAGAAGAGGCCTTCAACCCAACACAAAACGTATATGCCCCCTAAGAACTCTGCTATATACAGCGTTTTCAATATCTTTAAAAAGAATTCCAAAATCTATGGTTATATTACTATTCAACCAGAAGAATCATTAGCACTCTATGCTCAATGGCTCGGATCAACGGCTAAAAAACTGGAAACATTGCATAACCAGCCCCCCCTTGCTGTCTTAGAGCCCGGACAGAAAATCCTGCTCGTCTTTGATAAATTTTCCATCGAACAATTCGAAGACAAACGACTCGACTATCTTCTCGAAATAGAAGAGGATTTTTTCAAAGCATACACTATAACCGGACATAAAACATACAAGGTAAACAGTGGTGATACCTTCTGGGAGCTCTGTTATAATAAGTTTGACATTCCCATGTGGTTACTTGAACGATATAACTCTTCAATCAATTTATCAAAACTCAAATCCTCCCAGGAGCTGATAATACCGATTCTAAAGGATACTTTGCAAAATTGAAATTTTATCATAACTCAACAAC
>DAOVUU010000408.1 GCA_030632405.1 Desulfobulbaceae bacterium
AAGGCCACTGGTCTCTGGAACCTCTTTAAACACTAGAGAAGAAAGTGCCGCACCTGTTTTAACTGCCCCCTTTAACAAAGACTTATTGCCGATAAAAGCTGATACTCCCCTGCCGATAAGAGAGAGACCGCGATCATCCGTGATCTCCCGACGCATGGCTCCGACAATCTTATCCGTTGGTACCTTATTGGGACATTTATCAACACAGGAACCGCACATCAGACACATGGAGACATCCTGCCTCAGCCTCTTCTCAAGATCTCCAGTTTTATCAAGAAGAGCGGCAGCCAGGGCAATTTTCCCACGGGCGACACTCCCTTCCTTCCGGGTCTCCAGGTAAGTCGGGCAATGAGCCTGACAGGCTCCGCACTTCACACATTCACGGATCTGCTGCTCGTAATCTTTAAGAGTCTTATTCTTGCTCATTTTCTGATCGGGTCTGCACTGCTTTGAAATATTTTCCCTGGATTGAGGATATTCTTCGGGTCAAAAGCGGATTTTATCCGCTGCATATAGCCGACGGTTGCACTGTCTACTTCCATACCCAGGTAATTCATTTTAGAGGTCCCGATTCCATGTTCACCGCTTATCGATCCCTCCAGCGCTAACGCTGCACGAAAAACCTCATCCATGACTTTTTGCACAGTTTCCGCCATCCCCTCTTCGGCAAGGTCCACCATAATATTGACATGGATATTGCCATCACCTGCATGTCCAAAATTGACAATGGGTACACTGTATTTTTCTGCCAACCCTTCAAGAGCGGTGATCATGTCTGGTACTTTTGAGCGGGGAACCACGATATCTTCGTTAAACTTATCGGGATTCACCTTGCGAAGGCTCGAACTGACATTTCGCCTTACCTGCCATATCTCCTCAGATTCCTCAGCGGTAGAAGCTATCAGTGTATCAAGAACACCAAGGGGCTGGATGACATCCATTATCTTTACCGCCTGCCTCTCAATAATTTCCCTGTCGCCATCTACCTCAATTATAAGTATTGCCTTGCACTCTTTGGGCAGAGGGATGGGAGAAATATCTCTGATGCAGTCGATGGTTGCCGCATCGAGAAACTCCAATGTTGTCGGAATAATCTTTGCCCGGACAATTTCAGCCACACCCCGGGCAGCTCCATGAATGGTCTCAAACTGAACCAGCATGGTCTTTTTCGCCTCCGGCTTCGGCAGGAGTTTCAGCACAATCTCAGTGACAATACCAAGAGTACCTTCAGACCCGACAAAAAGTTTCGTCAGATCGTAACCAACAACATTTTTCAACGTCTTTCCACCGGTTCTAATTATTTCACCGGTGGCGGTAACTACCTCCAACCCAAGAATATAATCTTTAGTAACCCCGTACTTAACGCATCTCGGCCCCCCCGCACACTCTGCCACATTACCACCCAGAGTACAGAAATCTTTGGAAGCCGGGTCCGGGGGATAAAAGAGGCCAAGCTTCTCTGCCTCCCTCTGCAACACAGAGGTCACAACCCCCGGCTCCACTACGGCTACCAGATTCTCTGTATCGATATCAAGAATACGATCCATCTTAGTGAGCACAAGAACGATACCTCCCCGAACAGGGAGACTGCCTCCGGTAAAGCCGGATCCCGCCCCCCTTGCCAAAACAGGAATCACATGAGTATTGGCGATTTTAACAATCTCACTCACCTGGGCGGCAGACTCTGCATAAACGACAACATCAGGTAGATAGCTCTTCTGAGTTGCGTCGTAGGAGTGAGTAATTTTATCACTCTTATCTGCGTAAACATTATCTTTTCCAACTATACCCTTAAGACTCTGAATAACTTTTTTCTCTATCATTTCCTTTTCCCAGATCAAACTGCCATTTCCCACAAAAGCATCATACGTACATCAAAAATATCACTTCGACGGGGCTTAATGGAGAAATCCTCAATCTCATAATTGTCAACACTGAACGTCTCTGCCAGCTCATTGACTCTCTCTTCTATTTCCACACTGAAATCATCACATTCCTGCTGCAGTTCTGCCACCAGTTTTTCGGCCCGTGTAACATCAGCTTTCTCTTTGGCAACACGTCCCACACTGCGCATCCCTGTAGCTGCTTTACCAATATTGGAAGCTGACAACATCTTTCTGCCAAAAAAAGCCCCGACAGCTGCAACACCAAAAGAGATGAGAGAATCAGTAGTTTTAGTTTTTACATCCACCTTCTCTTTTTCCAGCCTGTTAAATGCCGTATGAAGTTTTTTCTCCAGTCGAACCTGACGGATCTCATATTTTTTCCTGAGTTTATCAACAGCTCCATCCTTTTCTTCCCGTAAATGATCGCCAAAACGAACATTGAAGTCCCCCAGGCTCTCCCCGGGAATCGACTCAAATTTTGTCCCCTGTATACGAAAAAGTTTCTGCCTTTTATTCTGGTACAGATAATCGGAGAAACCCTTTTCCAATCTCTTTAAATCTCTCATCTCTGAGAATAGTGAGGGAAGTGGATAAAATGTACTGTTTTCAGGTGATTTACCAATACAATCCTCTATCGTAAGTGAACCTGTTTCCGCTGACGGCCAGTCGGCCCGCTTGAACTCTTCATCCAGATAGAGACGCAGCGACACATTTTCTACCACATCTATATTGCGGGTGCTGTTAAAAAACCTCACGGAACCAATTGCCCAGAGCCATGGTTCAAAACGCGTTTCATCGCTCATCACATTCTGCAGAAAATAAAGCTGCTCAATTCCTCTTCCGAGTAGAGGCGGGTTGCCAGGCAAAGTATTGGTGCCTGAAGAGGGCGACTCTGATGAAAAG
>DAOVUU010000154.1 GCA_030632405.1 Desulfobulbaceae bacterium
CAATGAAACAACACTATTCAGCAAGTCAATCCGCATCCAGATTTAAGCTTTTTCACGAAATCATGCCCCGCAAGGTAAGGCATATCCTGCTTATATCAACCCCCTATGAAGCCTGGATCATGGAGCAGGACTGTCGTCTTTCTGAACAGATAGTCCATGAATACAGTGGCTTGAACCTCAGCCACCCGCCGCGTCTTACCTGGGTTTCGTCGACGGAGGAAGCTTTGAGTGTCTGTGAAGAGAGGCAATTTGACTTCGTTATCGGTATCGCGCAGTCGGTAGATAAAAAAACAAGGGCTGCAGGCAAGGCTATTAAAGAAAAATACCCGTATATGCCTTTAGTGCTCCTGACCCACCAGGAAATGCTGCCGTTATCTACTCTATTTGAAAAGGACAGCAGTTCATTTATAGATCGTATTTTTTTCTGGACTGGACAGGCAGATATCCTGGTGGCTATTATCAAATCCATCGAAGACCAGTTCAACGTCCTCAACGATACTAATTGCGCGGATGTACGTGTTATCCTCTTCGTTGAAGATTCCCCCTTCTATCTCTCCGCCCTGTTGCCAAGACTTTATAAGGAGCTGGTCAGAGAAACCCAGGCGGTAATCGAAGACAGCCTCAACCAGGAACATAGACTGCTTACCATGCGCGCCAGGCCAAAGATCCTTCTTGCACACAGTTATGAGCAGGCCATGGCAATCTATGAACAGTTTAAATCCAATATTCTCTGTGTTATCTCCGATGTCCGCTATCCGCGGAACAATGAACACGATGGTGAGGCCGGTATCCACCTCTTAAAATACATAAAAAAGGATCGATTTGACATCCCGCTGCTGTTGACCAGCTCCGAACCGGAAAATGCAGCCCAGGCTGCAACCATACCGGCACCATTTATCGATAAAAACAGTCCATCCCTGCATAGACATATCCGCTCTTTTCTCCATGATTACCTGGGATTCGGTGAATTCATCTTCAGTAATAAGGAGGGTGAAATCCTGGGAAAAGCAGACAGTCTCTACAGTCTTGAAAAAATGCTGCAGGAAATTCCCATCGAATCTCTTCTCTACCACAGCCGCCAAAATGATTTTTCACGCTATCTCTACACCCTGGCAGAGGTCGAGCTGGCAGGGAAATTCAGGCCAATCCGCGACACATCATTTCAAACAGCGGAAATGCACCGTCAGCACCTGGTACAGATGATTAGAGAACAGCGCATACAGCGCCAGAGAGGTATTATTGTCGACTTTGACGCCAGCCGGTTCGACCCGGACACAGAGTTCATCAAGATCGGCAAGGGTTCACTGGGGGGCAAGGCCAGAGGACTTGCCTTTTTTGCGGCAATGCTCTACCAGCATGCAGAACTTTTCCAGAATTTTACCGACGTGGAAATCTCTGTCCCCCATACTCTCATTCTCACCTCGGACAGTTTTGATGCCTTTATCGAGTTGAACAGCCTGGATGACCTGACCAAAGAAGAGACTAGCGATGAAGAGATTACTGAACAGTTTCTCAATGCCCGTTTCCCCGAACCGTTCCGCTCCCAGATCAGTGCCTTTCTGGCAGTCACAACCTATCCCCTTGCAGTACGGTCTTCGAGTATGCTCGAAGATGCACAGTTTAAATCCTATGCAGGTCTTTATCACACCTATATCCTTGCAAACGATCATCCCAGCGAGGAATGCCGCCTTGGCCAACTGCTCACAGCCATTAAAAAAGTCTACGCCTCAACTTTCTTCCGGGCACCGAAAGCATTCAGCAGAAGAGTGGGCAACCGGGTAGAGAGCGAAAAAATGGCCGTCATTATTCAGAGAACGGTTGGCCGTCAATATGGCAACCGATTTTATCCTGCCCTCTCCGGGGTTGTCCAGTCTCTTAATTATTACCCCTTTGCCCGGATGAAGACCGAAGAGGGTATCGCCTCCATCGCTGTTGGACTTGGCAAAGCTGTGATGGAAGGTGAAAATACCCTGCGTTTTTCTCCCCTTCACCCGGAAATACTCCCCCAACGATCCTCTGTAGACGACATTCTGAAGGGGTCCCAGAAGCATTTCTATGCTCTTGCCATGAATGATCCGGACTGCATAAAGGAGATAGATGACAGCACCACCTTGACCAAGGTAGCTGTACATGCCGCTATTGCAGACCATCCTGTACGCTTTCTCTCATCGACATACAGTCCATCAGAGCACCGTATACGAGATTTTTACTCAAAAAATGGTCATCAGATTATCACTTTTGCGTCCCTGCTCAAATATAACAGTATCCCCTTCACCGATATCCTGAAAATACTGCTGTCTTTGGGCAGGGAAAAGCTGGGATGTGCTGTGGAAATTGAGTTTGCTCTGGATGTACCGGCTACAGCTGATCAAAAAGCAAATTTTTATGTACTGCAGATTAGACCGATGAGTGCCAGGGAGGAGACCCTGAAAGTGAAAATATCTAAAAAAGATATCCGGTCTGCATTCTGTACTTCCGAACGTGGCCTGGGTAATACTGTAAATCGTGAAATGTGCGATATCATCTTTGTGAAACCGGACAATTTTGATCCGATAAATACAAAACAGATAGCTGCAGAGATTGGCGAGATAAATGGTGCCCTGACCAAAAGTGATAAAAAATATCTGCTTATCGGCCCCGGCAGATGGGGCTCTTCGGACAACTGGCTGGGCATTCCGGTCTCATGGGAAGATATCTGCAGTGTGGGCAGTATCGTCGAAACGGTACATCCGCGACTTAATGCAGAGCCGTCACAGGGATCCCATTTTTTTCATAACCTGACTACCCTCGGGATTAATTATATCAATGTCGACTCCTTCCACGGTGACCGTATCGACTACAAGTGGCTGTCAGATATGCACGTCTGTTCAGAAACAGAAAACATTGCCCATGTACAGACCGAAAAACCATTTATATTGAAGGTGGATGGACGCAGCGGCCGGGCTGTTGTACTTCCCGGCTAGTACTCCGTCACATTGGCTTTAACTGAACATCCAACACCGAACGTCCAACACCGAACACCGAATGAAAAAACAAAAACATGCCCCTGGTGAAAGGCTATTCAATGTCAGCTCACATTATAAAGATCATTGAGCAATTGGAGAATGCAAAAAAAGAAAACTATACTACAGCTCAATTTATTCGGTGTTGGATGTTCGGTGTTCGGTGTTCGGTGTTCAATAGTTGATTACATATGATATAGACAATATTGAGCCCAGAATATTTCATCAAAAAACACAAACAAACCTTACAACTCCCGCCTATCAATTACTCTGTCTCCCTTTCCATCAAAGCGCTCCAGAGTCCTCTCCTCAACCAGTTTGACATCGACTCCTATGCCAAGTTCTGAAACCATTTTCTTCTTGATCATATCCATAAGGGCACGCTGCTTCTTCATGGCATCAAAAAAAATCGACTCGACAACCTCCACCATTACAGTAAGCTTATCTTCGTTATTCTCTCTCTCTACTATCAAACGATAATGGGGTTCAGTCCCCTCGACATCAAACAGAATAGATTCGATCTGGGTCGGGAATACGTTAACGCCTTTAATAATCAGCATATCATCGGATCGCCCCATCATCCTGTTTACACGGACAAAAGTCCGGCCGCAGGGACACGGTTCGGGCAGCAGCCGGGTTAGATCTCTTGTGCGATAGCGAATCACCGGAAACGCCTCTTTGGTCAAAGTGGTAATAACCAGCTCACCCACTTCTCCAGGAGCAACAGGCTCCAGGCTGTCAGGGTCAATTATCTCAATCAGGAAATGGTCTTCATTGACGTGGAGACCGTTACATTCCTGGCATTCACCCGCAACCCCCGGTCCTAAAATTTCAGAAAGCCCGTAGTTATCTGTTGCCCTGATCCCCAGCCGTTCGTTAATTTCAATACGCATCGCCTCAGACCAGGGTTCAGCCCCGAACAACCCGAAACGCAACGACAAGCCGTTGGGGTTTATTCCCATATCCATCATCACATCGGCCATTTTCAGGGCATATGAAGGTGTGCAGACCAGAGCTGTGGTTTTAAAATCCTGCATGATCTGAATCTGACGCTTAGTGTTCCCTGCCGAAATTGGAATAACTGAAGCGCCAAGTCTTTCTGCACCGTAGTGTAAACCAAAACCACCGGTAAAAAGGCCGTATCCAAAGGCTATCTGGATCATATCATCGGCAGTTACGCCCGCCCCACAAAGAATACGGGCGACAAGATTAGACCAGTTGACAATATCATTTTTACTGTAACCGACAACTGTAGCCATGCCGGTGGTGCCGGAAGAGGAATGAATCCGAACCACTTCCCGCAGGGGAATTGCAAAAAGGCCGTATGGATAATTGTCCCGAAGATCCTGTTTTTTGGTAAAAGGAAGGCGCCGGAGGTCATCCAGCGACTTCACCTTTCCCGGATCCAGCTTCATTTTACTGAATGTATTCCTATAAAATGGTACCGTTGCACCTACTTTACGGAGCGTTTCCTGCAGTCGCGTAAGCTGCAGCTGCTGCAATTGCGGCCGATCCAGACACTCTTTTTCCTGTTCCCAATACATAAGTCAATCCTCAACTCTTCCCTGTCAGCCTAAGCGCCTTCAGCCTTTTTCGCCTCCAGCCTTCAGCCTCTCCTTTCCTTCAGCCTGCCTTTATAATGCACAGATCTGGGCACCGCTTATCAAGGTAAAACCGTCTTTCTGCAGTACCTCAATCGCCTCGTCCATCTTCTCAAACCTGAAAATCAGCACCGCATTTTCACCCGTCTTATTGACAAAGGCGTACATATATTCAACATTGATTGTGGCCCTGTGCAGACTCCTTAAAACTGTGGCCAGGCCACCTGTCTTATCGGCCACTTCAACTGCCAGTACATCTGTTTTACCCACGGTAAAACCACCTTCCTGGAGGATGGATTTAGCCTTTTCAACATTATCTACAATTAATCTGAGGATACCAAAATCTGCAGTGTCCGCAACAGAGAGCGCGCGAATATTGATGTCGTTATCTGCAAGAATGGAAGTGATTTCAGCAAGTCTTCCCGATTTATTCTCTAAAAAAACTGCTATTTGTTCTACACGCATAGTTCCCTCCTCCAATCAAATTTTGCGATTATCGATAACTCGCTGTGCTTTTCCTTCACTGCGCTGAATGGTCTTTGGCTCTACAAGCTTCACCTTACATGTTACGCCAAGCAGACTTTTAACATCGGCCTGGATCTTTCTGGTCAAATTCTCCAGCACCCTTATTTCGTCGGAGAAAAGCCCCTCACTTACCTCGACCTGAACAGACATGGAATCAAGATTGCCCTCTCTTTCAACGACGATCTGATAGTGGGGTTCCACCCCTTCAATCCCCATCAGAACATGTTCCACCTGGGACGGAAAGACATTCACCCCGCGAATAATAAGCATATCATCAGTCCGTCCCGTCACCTTCTCCATCCGGACAAGTGTCCGCCCGCACTCACACGGCTCATAAATCAACCTGGATATGTCTTTGGTTCTGTAGCGAATTATCGGAAAAGCCTCCTTGGTAAGGGTGGTAAATACCAGCTCCCCCCGTTCTCCGGGAGGCAATACCTCTCCGCTGTCCGTATCAATAATCTCCGGCAGGAAATGGTCTTCAAAAATATGCATACCCTTATCCGACTGCAGACACTCCATGGCAACACCCGGGCCCATGACTTCAGACAGTCCATAGATATCAACAGCTCTAAGGTTCAATTTTTTCTCAACTTCTTCACGCATATTCTCACTCCACGGCTCCGCCCCGAAAACGCCTACCCGCAGTGAGAGTGAAGAGGGATCAATATCCATGGAGTCCATTGCGTCTGCCAGGTTAAGTGCGTAGGAAGGTGTTGACAGCAGTACTGTAGATTTAAAATCCTTCATAAGATTGATCTGCCGCTTACTGTTACCCCCCGAAACGGGAATAACTGTCGCACCAAGTCTCTCAATACCATAATGAGCCCCCAGACCACCGGTAAACAACCCATACCCATAGGCATTCTGTACCATATCCTCTTTAGTTGCACCGGCACAACAGAGTGCCCTGGCCATGATACCCGCCCACAGATCTATATCCTTGCGGGTATACCCCACCACCGTTGGTTTTCCTGTAGTGCCGGACGACGCATGTATCCGTACTACCTCTTCCATCGGTACTGTAAAAAGGCCAAATGGGTAATTATCCCTGAGATCATTTTTACTAGTAAAGGGGAGTTTTTTCAAATCACCAAGGGATTTAATATCCCCCGGCTTCAGCCCCGCTGCGTCCATCTTGATGCGATATGGTTTAACAGTCCTGTACACCCGATCAATCAGATGCCGTAGCCGTCTGAACTGGATGGACTCAAGACCCACGCGTGGTAA
>DAOVUU010000104.1 GCA_030632405.1 Desulfobulbaceae bacterium
CACAAACATGTGGCCTTCCTCTTATTGGCGCAACGGGAGCTCGAGTTGGAGAAAGATAATTCGGATTTTCTCGAGGGGTTTCACGGATCTTATCCAAACTACCTTATTGATATCCCGCAGGATGACTTACCGGATTTTTTTGATCTGCTGACCAATCTGGGTGAGATCGATCAAGAGGAAGCCAGGCAGCGCTTTGATAAGTACGGTATTAACCGAGCCGACAAGGATTTCTGGGTCCATTATGACTGGTTCCAGGATCGATTTAATAAAGAGCAGCCTGTCCACTCAGGCCTTTTTGATCTGAATCGATACTACCATGAGGCGAGATAATACTTATCGTGCCGGTTGGTTTTTTATTTTCCGGATAAAGATTGCTGCTGTGAAGGCCAGGAAATCCAGAGCTTTTGTAATTGTCCTGTTCGTGCTTTTTCTGTTACCACTCACCGCCTGCAGCAAGAGAACTTTTTTAATCAAAGAGCCATCGACTAAAGAGATCAGGGGTGAGTGTGTTGTCCTGCTTCACGGGTTGGCCCGGTCATATCGCTCAATGAACGGGATGCAGGAAATATTGGCGGCCGCAGGGTACCATACGGTCAGTCTTAATTACCCTTCTACCAAAAAAAATATTGAGTCTATTGCCGGAGAAGATTTTCCTCCGGCAATAGATCAGTGCCGCGAGTTCAACCCGGCAGCAATCCATTTTGTCACCCATTCTCTGGGCGGTATTGTGGTTCGCAAGGCCTTTAGCGAAAACAGGCCTGAAAAATTGGGCAGGGTTGTTATGCTCAGCCCACCGAACCGAGGCAGTGCACTGGTCGATAAGTTGAAAAAATGGCGACTCTATGTCTGGCTGAACGGACCGGCGGGACAGCAGCTGTCAACGGCTGCGGACTCCGTACCTAACCAGCTGGGCAGGGTTGATTTTCCCGTCGGTATCATAACTGGTGACCGCCATGCTTTTTTTGATACCTGGTTTTCCTTTCTTATTCCCGGCAAAGACGATGGTAAGGTCTCGGTGGAACGGGCAAAGGTTGACGGCATGAGCGACTTCCTTTTGGTCCACGAGAGCCATCCCTTTATTATGGATTCCGACTATGTTCAGGATGAGACCGTCTATTTTCTTATAAACGGTACTTTCAGGCACCAGAAGGATCCCCTTCCCCCTGTCTCTGGAGCAGACTGGTTTTCTTACAACTAGCCCGCATTTTTCACGGACAATTTGGTGAATACAATTTTTGTCAAAAGAAAAAGAAAGATCTGGTTTAAGGTATTGCTGATCCTGCTTTTTTTTGTATGCATGGCAGCTATATCTACCGGGCTTTTACTTAAAAATGGAATTCGGGTCGATAGTTTTGTCGTTGGCCAGGCTGCAGTTTCCAATTTTTTTCTGCAATGGCAGGATAAGCTGGTGGTAGAGGTCGATACGGTAGAGATTGATGGGCAGGGGAAAGCTGACTCCTTTGAAAACTCCAGCTTAATCACCAATGGAATAGGGTTGGCAGAATTCTTAAGCAAGTTTTTCTCCAGGGTAACAGTTCAGGCTGTCAGGATTGGAGACTTGACCGGTTCTCTTTACCTGGATACTGGCCGGGAATCATCAATTATTACCATGACCTCCAATGACATGGTGTTCAAATCAAATCTGATACTGAAAGAGAACGGTCTGACTGCCGATGTCAAGGAGCTTTCCAGCAAACGATTCAATTTCCAGGCGGGAGGCCAGGTCCATCTCAATGGCGGTGAAGAACAGATAACCGGTAGCCTTTCAGCCGATTTGGCAGGGGTTCTACCGGTGACTCTGGATTTTATAGCAGATCTCAAGCAGATATCGTTTAGCGGCAGGGGGACGGGTGTAACAGGTTATATTACACCAATTGTTGATATGTTCGGCCTGAATACAAACATCCAGCGCTGGATTACGGAGTATCTCAAGGGCAGTCGTTATACATTAAAATTTTTTAAGGGGGTGATTCCCTGGGATGATCCTGGAGGCATCCTGGACACACTGTATGCGGAGGTCAGGGTAGATGATCCTGAACATACTTTTGCCCCAGGAAATCCAGGTTTGGAACCCATTAAAGCCGACTATGCGGATGTCATTTTCAGCAAGGGTGTTCTTGTTATCAATCCATATGAGTCAACTTTCCATGGACAGGAAATCAGGGACGGGCGGGTGGAAATTGACTTTACCAGACCGGCTGACATAATTCTTACGGTCCATATCAGCACTGCTGCCAGGGCCAATAAGGATATCCTCACTCTGTTAAACTATTATAATATTACTCTGCCGTTCATACAGCAGGCTGGTGATACTGAAACAGATTTAATTCTGACCATTAATCTCAACAAGGGTCAGGTTGAAGCCAGGGGAACCTTTCTGATCGACGAAGGTGTTATTGCATTTGACGGAAAAAACTATGATGTGAAAGACACAAGAATCGATCTCGAAAACAGTATTATCAGTATCCAGGGTGATGTAAGCTTTGAAAAACTGTTTACCGTCGGCATCAATGGTACATTTGATGCCCAAAAAAGGCTGGGGGATCTGGATATCACTTTGAAACGGGCCAGTTTCGATGCAGGCAAGTCCAGGCTGGCCCTTGATGAATCCCGGCCGGGCCCTGTTGTCAGATATCATATCAGCCCGGAAGGCGACTCACTGGCTGCAGGAGCTTCTTCCTGGTTTCTGGATTCATTGGAAGTATATCTCGGACCCTTTACTACCCCTTTTTCCCCGGATGAGCAGTTGGTCAACCTTCCTCCCACCCTGTTGACTATCTCTTCCGGTATAGCATCAAAAATATCAGGTTCAATCTCCATTAAAGAACAAAAAATCGACGTCCAGAGTGAACTTTTGGAGTACCAGGGAAATGACCTGGTATTGGAAACATCAGGCCTGCCGATTGCCATTCAATATGATAAGGAGTTGATACTCCGGACAGAAAAAACATCCCACTGGAAGGTAAACAAAATTCCAACGACCCTTTATCCCTCCGAGTTTAAGTACGCAGACAATATCCTTTCCATGATCAAAGGCCGAATGAGCTATGGTGGTTTTTTTGACAGTCGGATATCAGGTCAATTTAACACTCTTTCAAAAGAGGGTACTTTTCTTCTCGAAGATCTCCATATCAAGGAAAAAAGTATCGGCGACCTGCTCGATTCACCTGATGGTATTTCTGTTAAGGTCAGCGGTAAAGACAACAAATTGGTCATCAACGTTCCGGAGCTGGACCTTATGATCAGCACCGATGAAAATAAAGGCTGGTCAGTACAATTTCATGACCTTGCAACTATCCACCGGCGTTCAACATTGCTGCAGCAGTACCAACTGGATGCGGGAACTATGACTCTTTTTTCGAAAGAGGGTAAAAAACCGTACAGTTTTACAGCTGATATCCCTTATCGTTATTCTTTTCTGGTAGAGGATAATACACCGGCATCTCGGTTGAACATCACCGGTGAGATCACAGACGAGGGCTGGCATGCTGCGGTAAATGAAAAGATACAGATACAATTTAGGGACGAACTGGACATTACTGCAAAAAATGTAAGTTTAAATATCCCGGCGATCGGTACCTTTCTTAAAGAGCGCCCTGAATATGCAGCCGTTGATCAAGGGGAGAAAAGACGGTTTAAATATAGTTTCGAGGGCACCGATAGCAGCCTTTTTTTCAGACCGGGAGCGGAGATTCTGGCCGACCGGATACATATTGAAAATAGAGACGACAAAACCATTATGCGGTTGGATCATGGAGCAGGGTATGTTGTTTTAAATCTTGCCGGAGACAGCTTTACTCTCGAAGGGGAAAAACTGGATCATACCTTTATGAGTGGACTGATTGAAGAGGCTCAGTTCGAAAGTGGACAGATGAGCGTGGCTGGCCAAGGAACATTCGATAAATTTTCCGTCCTGGTTAAAATCGAAGATACTGTTCTTAAAAAATTAAAATCATTTCAAAATATTCTTGCCTTTGTCAATACTATTCCTGCTTTTATCACCTTTTCCCTGCCGGAATACAACAGCAGGGGTTTACCTCTTCGTTCCGCTGTTGTTGGTATGGCTGTGGAAGGAGGAGTCGCAACTGTCGAATCTTTTGAGATGGAATCACCTGAACTTAATATGAATGGAAATGGCTGGATCAATTTTCCTCAAAACCTGATTGATATGGATTTCAGCCTGACCACCCAGGCTAAAGCGAACATAAAAAAGATTCCCCTGGCCGGATATATTCTGGCCGGTGGTGAAAAACGCCCTTCTCTCACTCTTAAGGTTACCGGGGATCTGCATAACCCAAAGGTGGAAAACTCGATGCTGCAGGGGGTCGTAACTTTTCCTTTTGCTGTCCTTCTCCGTACTCTGGCTCTGCCATTCCATCTGGTGGATTCAATGATCGGTTCTACTGAGAAAAGACAAGATGAGAAAAGCGAATCCACCGTTGAAAAGAGAGTTGAACTGGAGCCATTTTATGAAGAATAGAATGGTTGCCGATTTGTTTAACCGGATTCAACCGCCTGTAATCCTGAATTCAGCTCTGTTGACCGTGTTATTCTGTTGTATCACCTTCGGTTGTGCATTTGTCCCGGAACAGGAACAGCTTGTTTCTGGAAAGATTGACGAACCGTTGACCAGGAGCAACGGGAACTGCACGGAAACTGATTCAGCACTCAATGATCAGCGGAAAATACCGGCACCGCTGCCCGAGCTTGGCCCGGACAGTATCGCCATCCTGGACTGGAATATATATAAAGGGCAGCGCGCCGGATGGGAGAGTGATTTATTACGTTTGGGTCGGGGAAAAGATATTCTTCTTCTGCAGGAGGCTGCATTGAATGAAGAGTTGCAGGAGCTGCTGCAGCAAAACAATTTGTACTGGAATTTAAACAGTGGTTTCAGGTACAGAGGAGTTGAGACGGGAGTGTTGCTGGCGTCCGCAGTGCAACCTCTTGGGAGTTGCGGGATGCGCTATGATGAGCCGGTTATAGGCCTCCCGAAAACTATCCTGATCAATAGATACGGGATTACCGATTCCTCGGATGAACTTCTGGTGGCCACTGTTCATGGTATCAACATTACCTTGGGTATTGGAGCCTATAAGGCCCAGTTTCAAGCCCTTGGAGATATTTTAAAAAAACATGAGGGCCCGATTATTCTTGCCGGTGACTTTAATAACTGGAGTGACAAACGTACTGCTGTCATCGACCTTCTCGTGGCGGATCTGTCCCTGTCTGCCATCTCTTTTGAAAATGAAGGCCGCACAACATTTTTTGGCGACCCGGTGGATCATATTTTATACCGTGGTCTGAAACCTGTTGCCCATGCTGTTCACCCGGTGACATCCTCTGATCATAATCCAATATCGGTTACTTTTCGGATTCAGAGGCCATAAGTTCTAAGAGAGTCTAAAAACTGGTAACAAAATGCAAATTTTATCCCTTCTTTTTTTTCTTGGCGTGTTTTTCTCTGGCGGTCCTGTCTTTGCTGAAGGAAATGAGGAAATTGAGTACCTGCTCTCATATATTGCCGCCAGTGATTGTGTCTTTATCCGTAATGGTAAGGAGCATCAACCCCAAAAAGCCAGTGAACACCTGGCAATGAAATACAGTCATGTTAAAAAGCGTATCAAAACAGCAGATGATTTTATTGATAAGATTGCTTCACAGAGCAGTATTACCAGGAGGCAGTATAAAATACGATGTGGTGGGGTACAGATACCGGCAAGACAGTGGCTGCGAGATGCTCTGGAGTCCCGTAGAATATCAGCAGAAAGCCAAGAGGTTGTCCGAGAATAACATCTAGAAAAAAAGGTCACCGGTCAGATGAACCGGTTCTACCCTCAACTGAAAAAAGTTGAGGGTAGCGAAAATATGAAATGGGCACCTTGAAAAGCCATTTTTTGAGTTACCCATAGAGCCATCTCATAGCCGATACCGATGATACTACGACAACGACCAGTTGTGATCCTTCTGTCACTTACGTTTTTTCTTTTGGTTTATTATCTGGTGATGGCTCATTTCCAGGCACAAGATATCATCAAACATAGTCCCGGGGAGTCTACCATCAGTATTAACTCATTGCGTATAATAGATGAATCTTCTGCAAATGAGATTGCCCCACTTACTGCTTTGAATTCTCCGGTGACCGGCAGTGACCTGGCTGGTCAGAGTCTGGAATTGGATCAGGCCCATTTATTACAGATTAAAATGTACAGGGATAGAGAATTTCTTTATGAACAGTATGTATTTGATCCATCTGGAAAGGTGTTTCTGGTTATGGAGTTTAGCCAGCTGGAGGCTGGGGAGCATAATATATCAGCACTCTGGAAAGCTCCGGACGGGAAGCACGTAAATACCTCCAGGCATAAGATTTCACTGACCAGACAGTCCACGAAACATCGTTCCTATTTTTGGTTAAAACTTATGAAAAATGGGATATTTACAGAAATGATGACCGGTGATGAATACAAGGGAGATATCCATGGGAAATGGGATGTTGAAATATATCTCGATGGCGCCAGGATAACGACGCAACATTTTATGATCTTTAACTGACATTGCTTCAAAAGACTAAGAGCAGCTAAACATCAGTATAAACAGGCACTAACTAATATATTTCAATATCATTCATTTGAGGTAAATTCATGAAAAAAATAACCGGATTGTTTTTGATGTTTGCACTTGTCTTACTGCTCAATGGATGCGACGCTTGGGATGATTTTGTCGATTCTATCAGCGGCTCAGGAGATGACAATCCGGCTCCTGTCGTAGAGGTAACGCCGGCTCCTGTAGCAGAGGTAACAGTAGCGGAAGCAAAAATAGAGCCGGAGCCGGAGCCGGAACGGGAGGTCATCAGGTATGAAACCAGATTTCACCATACCTCTACTGGTTCCAGCGATGGTGGTAAATCATTAGTTCTCTGTCCCGGGCAGAGGATGGATTTTGATGAATGTACTACTGGAAAAGTAAGTATTCCTTATCATGGATCTGACGAGGGACGAGTAATCTACTGGAATATAAGCGAGGAACCGACAGGCGATATTGTGTGTACTAAGAATGGTAAGACTTATCGCTATAAGGCGAATAGGACGATGGTCAACGGAAGATGTAGTTAAAAGAGAATACTCTGTGGATTTTTTAAAAAGAACCGGTAAATCTTTTTCAAGATAAATTGTAACTAAAAATTGGCTGCTGCGTTTACCCTGTAAGATCTGTTAAGACAACGCACTCTGGTATCTATCAGGGAACATTTAAAACAACAACAGGAGCAGAAGAATGAAAAAGACACTACTCAGTGGAATCGGTATCACGGCAGTCATGGGTCTGGCAACAGCGGAAGCCATGGCTGGCTATTCAACCATGCCGGTTGATCGTATAACAGACAATCCTGACTCGGAACAAACTGCCATTGTCTTAAACCTGGAAGATCTGGCCATAGCAGCACCGGCTTTTAACCCAATGAGAGGAATCCTCATTGCCCGTGGTGGAAACGGGGGCGGAGGAGGTGGTGGTGGAAATGGTGGTGGTGGCGGAGGTGGTGGTGGGAGAGGTTCTGGCGGAGATGCCGATGGGGGTTCCGCCGGTGGAAGTTCTGATAGTGGAGGAGCAGGTGGAGGTGGTGCCGGAGCAGGTGCCGGCGATTGTGATGGCGACGGTCCAGGCGAAGGGACAGGTCAAGATTCCAGCCCCGGGGGGCTTGCCAATCAAGGTACCGGCAACAACCACGGTTATGGGCCTGGTGATGGTACCGGTGATCCTGACAATCAGCCCCGGGACGGTAGTGGTTTTGGCCCAGGAACCGGTGTAGGCCTGACCACCACAACGGA
>DAOVUU010000181.1 GCA_030632405.1 Desulfobulbaceae bacterium
GAGAAGAAAATAGAAGAGGCGACTCCTGAGGTTATTGAAAAGGAGGAGGATGTTGATGATGAATTCGGCGGGGCCGCTGCTATGGGACGCAGCCACACTCTGCTGCCGATGCTCCGCAAGGTGATTGGTTCAACCCTCGTTGTTATGGTTATCCTGATTGTTCTCTCTTCTCTCGGTGTTAACATCGCACCGCTTCTGGCTGGAGCCGGTGTCCTTGGTCTGGCCATCGGTTTTGGCGCTCAAAAACTTGTTTCAGATGTTCTTTCCGGATTCTTTTTCCTGCTCGATGACGCATTTCGGATCGGTGAATACATTCAGGCTGGCTCAATCCGCGGTTCTGTTGAGGCGATCACTTTGCGCAATGTGATGCTGCGGCATCATCTGGGCATGCTCCAGATCGTCCCTCACAGTGACCTCGGGGCCGTAACTAACTATATGCGTGGCGGTATCGTTATCAAATTTCCACTTGAATTTCCATATGATACAGATATCGATAAGGTACGAAAGATCATCAAGAAAGTGGGTCAGGCCATGCTCACAGATGAAGAGATCGGTGATGATTTCATACTGCCGGTTAAATCCCAGGGTGTAAATGAAATCACAAACTCTGTGATGGTGATAAGGGTCAAATTTATAGCCAAACCTGGAAAGCAGTTTGTTATAAAACGAGAAGCTTTCCGCCGCATTACTGAAGCTCTTAATGCTAAAGGTATCTTCTATGCCCATCGTAAGGTTATTGTAGATTTCCCGGCAGATGATAGAAAAACTCTCCTTGACGATGAAACCAGGAAAAAAGTTCTTGAGGCCGGAGCGGCAGCTGCAACAGCAATGGCAGCTGATCAGCAGAATCAAATTGAAAAAGAGACGAAAGAGCAGTAGATGATAGAGGCGCAGGACCCTGCCCGGGAGGATTTATATGGAAAAAAACGAACCGACACTGCTTGATACTGTCGCCAAAAGAATAAACTGGCTGGTTGAGCGTATCTGTGCCCTCCTGCTGGGAATAATGGTACTGGTCATCTGGTTTGGGGTGGTTGAGCGGTATTTTCTCCATCTGGGGATTACCTGGGCTGAAGAATTTTCCAGGTATATTATGATCTGGGCGGCACTTCTGGCAGTTTCCTGTGGAGCTTTTTACCGGGAACACATCGGCCTGAATATTGTAAAACGGTTTCTGCCGAAGGCAGGAGCCAGTATTCTGGCCATCAGCCTCGATATTGTCAGTATCTCGTTTTTTCTCTTTCTGGCATGGTACGGTATCGGCATGGCCAGAGAGGGGCTTGGGCAATTCGCCAATATTTTCGGTATCACTATGGTGGTACCCTTTGCCGCGGTACCGGTCTCTTCGGCTCTGACCGCATTTCAGATCTTTGCAGCCATGTTCCGGAGTTCGGAACCATCCTCTGCAGGTATAACACAGACTCAATAGGGAGATAGTATGATCACTGTTCTGCTCATATTTTTTGGTTTTATTATCATAGGACTCCCAATCGGTGTAACTCTGGGTATTGCCGGCGTTGCAGGACTTGTTCAGATTGGAGGGGAAAATTTCCTGATGATGGCACCAAAACGTTATTTTGAAGGGTTGGATCTGTTCACCTTCATGGCCATGCCCTTTTTTATCCTGGCGGGAGAGATCATGAACCGCGCAGGAATTACAGAGAGGCTGGTAGCTTTTGCCAACGCCCTGGTGGGTCATCTCCGTGGCGGTCTGGCCCACTCCAATATGGTTGCTTCTGTTCTGTTTGCCGGTATGACCGGTGCTGCTGTTGCTGACACTGCAGCATTCGGCAATACTCTGGTACCGGCTATGGTTAAAAAAGGCTATACCCGCCCCTTTTCCTGTGCTGTCACCGTTGCCGGATCCATTATCGGCCCGACTATTCCTCCGTCCAATCTCATGGTGATCTACGGCTCCCTTATGGGAGTCTCCATTGCAGGGCTTTTTGCCGCTGGTATTCTACCCGGACTGCTTATCTGTGTGCTCTGTATGGGTGTTATTGCGGCTCTGGGTAAACGCTTGAATCTCCCCAAAAGCAAGGATCGCTTCAGCCTGATCCGCATTTTTTGGGCATTCAGGTCAAGCTTTCTAGCTATTCTGATGCCCGGAATTATCCTCGGGGGCATTCTTTTTGGTATTGTCACTCCCACGGAAGCGGCTGCGATTGCCGTCTTTTATGCTCTGTTCATCGGTGTGGTGGTTTACCGTGCTTTGACCTTTAATGATATTGTGGAAATGCTTATCAATACCGCCAGGATCACCGGTATTGTTTTTCTGATTATTGCCAGTGCATCCATTCTGAGCTGGTGGATGACTTTCATGCAGATTCCACAGAAAATTGCTGCATTTTTCCTGTTTCTCTCCAGTAATCCCAATGTTATTATTGCCCTGATTCTCAGCCTTCTCCTGGTTGTGGGCATGTTTATGGATATTAATGCAGCACTGATCATTCTGGCGCCGGTGCTTGGGCCGCTGACAGCAACCATAGGTATGGATCCCGTCCACGCAGGTATCATGATTGTTCTGGCATTGAATATTTCCCTGATGACACCACCGGTGGGGGCATGTCTGTTTGTGATGTCGTCGGTTACCGGAGAACGTATTGAAAAAATCAGCATGGCGCTGATCCCGTTTCTGGTGGTGGAGGTGGGGATACTCTTTTTAGTAGCATTCTGGGATGATTTGACTCTTTTTATACCACGATTGATTTTATAGTTTTTAGTATCTATTGTTCATGATCCGGTATGAGATCAATAGCCATACCGGAAAATGGATGTTAATAATAACGGCAACACTGTTGCCACACACTCAGGAGGTTAGGATGAAAGCTGTAAAACTTTTTTCAGTTGTTTTTATTGCGACCATATTTGCTCTAACAGGTACGGCCTTTGCGGCTAAGACCATCAAAATGCATCATTTGAATAAAGATGATCCTTTTGATAATCCTACCGGCGCCATGGCCACCGTATTTAAAAGCCTTGTCGAAGCTGGCACTAACGGCTCTGTTATGGTCCAGACATTTCCGAGCGGACAGTTGGGTAAAGATAAGGATGTACTGCAGCAGGTAAAATCCGGCGTTATTCAAGCGGGAATTCATTCGGTAGGCGGATTTGCCTCTGTTTATCCCCTTATTGGTGTTCTGGACATCCCTTTTGCATTTCCGAATATCAGCAAGACCTATGAAGTATTTGACGGCCCTTTTGGAAAACAACTGGCTGCTGATATTGAAAAGAAAACCGGTCTTCACGTACTGGGTTTTGGTGACTCCGGTGGTTTTTTTCAACTGACCAACTCTAAACGACCCATACACACTCCTGCCGATATGGCCGGTGTAAAAATCAGAACCATGGGTCTTGACACCCACAAAGCTATCATCACCGCAATGGGCGGCCAGCCCGCCGCTATTTCCTGGTCGGAGGTGTATACTGCTCTTCAGACCGGTGTTGCCGACGGTCAGATGAATCCAATTCCAATCATTGCCTTTGCAAAATTCCAGGAAGTTCAGAAATATCTGACCCTCAGTGGGCACATTTTTGCTCCCTATGTCTGGACTATGAACGATAAGTTCTGGAACAGTCTCACGGACAGTGAAAAAGAGGTTGTCAACTATGCAGCACAATCAGCAATTGTTGCGGGCCGCGGTATGGGGCGTGTTATTGAAGCTTCTGACAGAGGCCTCAAGGAGTTGTCTAAAAACATGAAGGTCAATACCCTCACTGCTGCTGAAAAAGAAGAGTTTAAGAAAGTTGCTGTTCCTGCAGTTAAAAAACTGATCCTCGAAAAATTTGGCGATGACGGTAAAGTATTGCTCGATGCATTTCTTGAAGCTGTGAAGTAGAGCGAGGAATTGAGACCCCGTTCAATGTAGGCTGCAGTTTCCAGTATGGGGGCTGCAGCCTTTTTTATTTTGACTATTATTACGGAGAGTTTTTATGGAGTTCAGTTACCGCTGCACCGTTTGCAACGCGTCATATGATATTACCCCGAACCATACAGTCTGTCCGGTCTGCACTAAGCATCAGCAGAAGGATCAGCCTTTGACAGGGGTTCTGGAAGTAGAGCTTAAAGGTACATTAGATAAAGAATTTACAGTCTTCGATCTGCTTCCGGTGGAACCTGAATATTTTCCTCCCATACCTGTGGGTAACAGCCCTCTATGGGAACCGGAAAACATCAGGCGAACTACGGGATTTAAACGATTGTTTATCAAGGACGACGGTTCAAACCCCACATCCTCTTTTAAAGATCGTGCCTCGTTTCTTGTTTCGGCGGCTGCAAAAAAGTTCGGTATCAAGGATATAACACTGGCTTCCACCGGAAATGCGGGATCATCCATGGCAGGAATAGGCGCGGCTGCAGGACAGAGAATAACGTTGTTTCTTCCAGAGAATGCTCCGGCTGCAAAACTGGTACAGGCTCTTCAGTATGGTGCTACAGTACACCGGGTTAACGGGAATTATGATATGGCCTATGATATGTCGCTGGAGTTTACAAGACATAAGGGGGGGATAAATCGTAATACAGCTTATAACCCCTTGACCATTGAAGGGAAAAAAACTGTTTCCCTTGAGTTGGTTAACCAGTTGGGCAGAGCACCTGATGTCCTGTTTGTATCGGTCGGTGATGGATGTATCCTGTCCGGTATTTACAAAGGCTTTCGGGATCTCAAGAAATTGGGGCGGATCGACTCTGTTCCTAAGATTGTCGGTGTCCAGGCGGAGACTTCGGATGCTCTTTTTCGGGCCTTTACCTCCGGAAAATTCACCAACATACCAACTTCAACGGTGGCTGATTCTATCTGTGTGGATGTCCCGAGAAACGGGGTCCATGCTCTTTCCCAGCTTAAACAGTTTAATGGAGAGATGGTGACAGTGTCAGATACCGAGATTATTCAGGCCCAGGCTTCTCTTTCCAGCTCTACAGGACTGTTCACCGAGCCTGCCGGTGCCGCAGCATTTGCCGGGTTTCAAAAAATTGCCTCCACGCTTGATTCGAATGATGTCGTTGTTGTTTTAACCACCGGCAACGGGCTTAAGGACAGCACTTCGGCTGCTCTTGGTATTCAGGTACCTGAAAATTTGATTAATTCCGTTGAAGAAATATTATAAATTCAAATGGGAAAGTTGTCTAGGAGACTGCCCGCGAAGAAATGCCTATTCCCGGTCACCCTTCTTAGGTGTAGGCTATTAGAGGAGATAGGATGAAGTTACATGTTCTGGTAGATAATAACACGTTAATTGACAGATATTACCTGGCTGAGCCGGGTTTTTCAGTACTAATAGAAGATGAAGACGTTCGTCTCTTATTTGATACCGGATATTCAGATATTTTTATTCGGAATGGCCAAAAAATGGGTCTGGATTTGACTCATCTGGACTATGTCGCACTGTCTCATAGTCATCTGGATCACACCTGGGGCCTGGAACCGCTGATAAGATATTATTCGGAACTTAAAACAGCGGGGATCCCTTGTTCAAAACCAACGCTGATTGCACACAGCCAGGCGTTTATAAGTGTTGTGGAGGAAAACTTCGGTGAGTTTGGATCATTAATGTCAAAAGAAAAGCTGGCCAAACATTTTCAAATGGAGCTGACCGATCAGCCGATGTGGTTGAGTGACAGGATAGTCTTTCTGGGGCAGATTCCCCGGAAGAATGATTTTGAATCGATTATAAGCTTTGGCAAAAAAGAGGGGTCAAATGAACCGGACTGGGTCATTGAGGATTCGGCCCTGGCGTATAAGTCCGGAGATGGGTTGGTTGTTGTTACCGGCTGTTCTCATGCCGGAATATGTAATATCATCGAGTACGCTAAAACTGTCTGTTCTGAAGATCGGATCAGTGATGTTATAGGTGGATTGCACCTGCAAAATCCATCTGAGAGGCAACTTCAGGGTACCTGCCACTATTTTAAGGAATTAAACCTGAAAC
>DAOVUU010000093.1 GCA_030632405.1 Desulfobulbaceae bacterium
ACAAATGGTCAGGCTCCACAAGGGCAAAATCACAGCCCGGAGCGATGGGCCGGGCAAAGGAGCAACATTTACAGTTTCTTTGCCTCGAAAGGAGACGACTGCACCCTGAGGGGACAACTGCACAAATTACAAGAAGGGTAAGCCGGTGGGAACAACAGCCAGAAATAAAATTTTAATTATTGAAGATGACCCCCATATCGCTGAAGGGATCGAGTTGAACTTAATCCTACAGGATTACGAAGTGAAGGTGGCAAGTAACGGGATTGATGGTCTGGAGGCATGGAAACAGTGGTGCCCCCACCTGATTGTTCTCGACCTGATGCTGCCGGGGATCGACGGGATGCAGATTCTTAAAAATATCCGCCTGGAGGATGATCGACTACCTATCCTGATCCTGTCGGCCAAAGGAGATCCATCCGATAAAATTGACGGCCTTATCGAAAGAGTGGACGATTATATGACCAAACCCTTTAACCTGGAGGAATTCCTGCTGCGAATCAAACGTCTGCTGACCAGGGATCAATGGCTGCAGGAACAGGACGATTCTTTTACAGCCAATTCAAATAAGCAAAAACCGTACATCTTTGGAAAAAACAGCGTCGACTTTTCCACCGGCCAGGCTGAATGCCGGGCCGGCAATATCCAGCTGACCGAGCAGGAAATCAAGCTGCTCAAGCTCTTTATTGTGAATAAGGGCAAACCCCTTTCACGGAGTAAATTGCTGGAAATCGGCTGGGGTTACAGCAAAGGGACATCAACCCGCACCGTGGATAATTACATCGTCCGTCTGCGTCGATATTTTGAAGAGAATCCCAAAAGACCGCGGTATTTTAAAAGCCGCCGCTCTCTTGGATATCTGTTTGATCATAACTGATGGCATCGTAAAAAAGTCCATATTTCATGGATCTTTCGAACCCACCGAACCGATTATCATCATCGGGGAGGCATCAATCTTTTCTGCTGACATCATAGAGACAACACGCTCAAATGAGCTTTCGATCATTAACTGTTCCCAAACCTCCAACCTGGAAAATCGCTCTGTAAACTGTTCCTGAAGAAGCGGGGGGACTTCTTTCAATATAGCTCTTCCTTTCTCCATAAGAGCGACATTGGTTTTCCGTTTATCATCCAGACTTCTCTCTCTTGTGATGTACTCTTTTTTTTCAAGACGTTTTGTAATGTCAGTAACGGTGGCCTGACTTAAACTGACATTTTTTGAGAGCTGTGTCACTGAAAGCTGACCGTGGGTCAGTAATGACTGCAGTATAATCAACTGCGGTCCGGTCAAACCAAATTTTTTCTGCAGACTGGTTGAATGCTGATCTATCGCCTGAATTATTTTCCTTAAGGCTATTAAAAAGACCCTGCTTCGTTCATCACCTGTATTGTCCACCATACCCTCTCTTCTGATCATATGATGGCGTCGCAAAAAGTCCGACCCCTTCGTTGTAGGTTTTTATGAGTTCATCATCATATAGGAACCATTTATTGGTCATAAACCAACTTTAAAAACCATAGTGTTCGATATATTTTACCAGTTAAATCATAAAGCCTCATGCAAAACATTTCAATAAAAATGGTGCTTCAGCTTACAGTCTACGGTTGACAAATTAGTTAGTATACGATATGTTTACGCAAAGTAATACAGTACCTACTTTTCAAGAATACACTGTCTGTGACTCCCCCCAGAAATAACGCCTAAAATTGTCTGAGGTCGTAATCAGCAAAGATAAGTGTAGGGTAAAATATAATAGCTACTGGGTACCTATAAGCTGTCCTGCGTAAGTGCGGTCAGATAAAACAAATCTCTATGAAAAATGTTTTAATATTAATTGCCAAACGGTTCGCTGCGAGTCTACTCACTGTTTTTATTGTCTCAGTGATTATTTTTATCGGGGTGGAGCTGTTGCCCGGTGATGTAGCGGAAACGGTATTGGGACAGTCAGCAACACCCGAAACTGTAGAGGCGTTTCGAAAAGAGCTCAAACTCGACCTAGAGCCGCATGTCCGATACGGAGCATGGCTGAAAGATTTTGTCAATGGCGACTTTGGCAATTCTCTTGCCAACGGCAGGCCTGTTTCCGAATTGATCGGCTGGCGGCTTACCAACACACTCTTTCTGGCACTGATCACTTCTATTATCGCAATTCCTCTGGCTATTTGCCTGGGGATGCTTGCAGCATTCTACCGTAACAGTTTTTTTGACAAACTGATTTCAGTCACCACACTTTCGTTTATCTCTTTTCCGGAATTCTTTATTGCATACATCCTGATCGCTGTTTTTTCTGTTCAACTGGGCATCTTCCCAAGTCTTGCAATCATAGATAAGCATATGGGCTTTGGTGCCAAATTATTTGCCGTTTTGCTGCCTTCCCTGACACTCACCTGTGTGGTAACTGCACACATGATGCGCCAGACAAGGGCAGCCATTATCAACGTACTGGCCAGTGCGTATATTGAAATGGCTGAGATAAAGGGGATAAACCGCTTAAGAATCATTGTCCATCATGCGTTTCCCAATTCATTGTCCCCTGTAATTAATGTAATTGCAGTCAATATCGCATATCTCATCGTTGGTGTTGTCATCGTGGAGGTTGTGTTTGTATACCCGGGACTGGGACAACTGCTGGTAGACTCAGTCGCCAAAAGAGATCTTCCTGTTGTGCAGGCGTCCGGACTGATATTTTCGTTTGTTTTTATTTTTCTCAACCTTGCGGCTGATGTTCTCTCCATGCTCTCCAACCCTAAGTTGAGACAATCTAAAATCTGACAGGTTATTTTTGTGCTAAAACTATTACGTCAATCCCCGCTCTCTGCCCAAATCGGCATGGCTATTGTTCTCCTCAATATCATGGCGGCTGTTTTTGCCCCCATAATTGCACCTTATGGAGAAACCAGTGTGGTCGGGGATGTTTGGGAAGTTTTTTCCTTAAAATATTATTTCGGTACAGACCATATTGGCAGGGATCTGTTTACACGGATGATGTATGGCGCAAGAAATACAATCACCCTGGCCTTCATAACAACATTTCTTTCCTTCCTGGTTGGATCATCACTGGGCTTCATTGCTGCTGTCAAGGGTGACTGGACAGATACTCTATTGAGCCGGGGTGTTGATATTATCATGGCATTTCCAACGCTTATATTTGCCTTGATGATTTTATCCGTAATGGGATCTTCCATTCCTACCCTCATTTTCACCATAGCCATCCTCGACTCCACCCGGGTTTACCGGCTCTCCAGAGCAGTCGCCATGGATATTGAGGTGATGGAATATGTTGAAGCAGCAAGACTGAGGGGCGAAGGCCTCTGGTGGATCATGCGTCATGAAATTCTACCCAATGCCATGCCGCCTCTCATGGCGGAATTTGGTTTACGATTCTGTTTTGTCTTTCTCTTTATTGCCTCGTTAAGCTTTCTGGGCCTGGGATTACAGCCGCCCCTGGCAGACTGGGGAGGAATGGTCAGGGAAAACGCAGGAGCAATTACCTTTGGAATATATACTCCTTTAATACCTGCCGGTGCTATTGCCCTTTTAACCGTGGGGGTCAATCTGATTGTCGATTGGTTTTTACATTTATCTAGCGGCCTGCATGAGTAAGAAAGGACAACACCCCAGGTTAAATAGGCTGAAACACTGACCGCCTTTGGCGGTTTCACGAAAACAAAGAGTTGGAAATAAAATGAATAACTTACTGGAAATAAAAAATCTGTATATTGAAGCCTTCTACGAAGAACAATGGCAGCCTATTGTTCGCAACATCAGTCTTAATCTGAAAAGAGGTGAGGTTCTCGGTCTTATCGGTGAATCCGGCGCAGGTAAATCCACCATTGGACTGGCAGCCATGGGCTACACTCGCCAGGGATGTCGTCTTGCATCGGGATCTATCAATCTCGACGGGACGGAATTGATGGGTGCATCTGATGAAGAGTTGAAAGCAGTCAGAGGATCGAAAATTGCCTATGTGGCTCAGAGTGCCGCAGCATCCTTTAACCCGTCACACCGGGTCATAAAACAGTACGCAGAGGCACCGGTACAGCATGGACTGATGGGATATGAAGAGGCAGAGGAGGAAGCAGTTGAGCTCTACAGGCGTCTGTTTTTACCCACACCCGAAAAAATCGGCTACCGCTATCCCCATGAACTTTCGGGGGGCCAGCTCCAGCGATCCATGGTGGCCATGGCCATGTCCTGCAAACCTGACATTATAGTCTTTGACGAACCGACAACCGCGCTGGATGTCACCACTCAGATTGAAGTTCTGGCCGCTGTGAAGGAAATTACAGAGAAAATGAACAAAGCAGCTCTTTACATCACCCATGATCTCGCGGTCGTAGCCCAGGTGGCCCACAGAATTATGGTACTCAGGAACGGCCGGCTTGTCGAAGAGGGTGAAACCTGCCAGTTACTTGAAAAACCTAAAGAGAAATATACCCGTGAACTGCTCAATGTCAGAAATACACGGCAGGAAAAACCCATTACTGACAAAATGGGTGTGATCCTGAAGATTGAGAATGTGACTGCAACGTATACCGGGCAGGAAAATGTTCTTGAAGATATTGACCTGGTCGTAAGAAAAGGCAGAACGGTTGCACTTGTTGGAGAATCCGGCAGCGGGAAAAGTACTCTTGCCAAGGTGATAACCGGACTTCTACCTGCAACCCACGGCTCCGTATCATTTTTTGGGGAAATACTTCCTCCTGAACTGAAAAAAAGGACAAAAGAAGACCTCAGAAGAATGCAGATGATTTACCAGATGCCGGATACTGCATTAAATCCAAAGCAGAGCGTCAGAAAGGTGATCGGCAGACCCCTTGAATTCTATTTTGGAATCAAAGGAAAGGAAGCTGAAGAAAAGGTCAGAGAACTACTCAGAAAAATAGAACTGGATCCTGACAGCTATATTGACCGGCTGACGACCGAGCTTTCAGGCGGCGAAAAACAACGGATCTGCATTGCCAGAGCACTGGCTGCCGAACCGGAACTGATCATTTGTGATGAGGTCACATCGGCACTGGACCAGCTTGTTGCAGAAGGCTTACTCGATCTTCTCCAGGATCTGCAAAATAAAACCGACGTCTCCTACCTGTTTATCACCCATGACCTCGCAACAGTGAAGGCTATTGCAGACAAAATAGTGATCATGCTGAAAGGTAAAATAATAGAACAGGGCGAAAAAAAGCAAGTCCTGTCTCCGCCCCACCATGAATATACAGATAAACTGCTGGCATCGGTACCCGAAATGGATCCAAACTGGCTTGACAATCTTTTGGCCCAGCGTGCCTCAGCTTTTATCTGATTAAACAACCTGATTAACAATCCAAGAAGGAGAAAAAAATGCAAGAAAAACTATCATTCCTGAAACAGTTGTATAACCATAGAACAATTTCCCGCAGGCAGTTTATTGCTGAAGTTTCAGCATTGGGGCTTGCAGCAGCGGTGTCCCCATCACTTTTATCCGGAAATGCATTAGCTGCAACTCCCCAGAAGGGCGGGACATTCAGGCAGGCAATGACCGGCGGGGCAACCTCAGACTCTCTTGATCCGGCAACTCTTTTCGCCAGCCAGCCTATTAACGTGAGCACCCAGTTAAGCAATTGCCTCGTCGAAATTGATCATAATTTCAAACCGGTTCCAGAACTGGCTGAATCCTGGGATGCCTCCGATGAAGCAAAGACATGGACGTTTAAGCTCCGTCAGGATGTTGAGTTCCATAACGGCAAATCCATGACGGCTGAAGATGTGATTTTCTCCATCAACCACCACAGAGGAGAAAAATCCAAATCGGCAGCAAAACCATTCTTAAAGAGTGTCCAGAATATAAAATCAGACGGAAAATTCACTGTCATATTTGAGCTTGCCGAAGGCAGTGCTGATTTCCCTTTTATTATGGGTGATTATCACTTGAGAATTTATCCTGACGGCACCCAGGGAAAAGACTGGGATAAGGGGATCGGTACCGGCGGATACATACTGGAAGACTGGGAACCGGGTGTGCGCGCTTTAACTAAACGAAATCCCAATTACTGGAAGACCGACCGGGCCCATTTTGATGAGATTGAGACCCTTGCCATCGTTGATGTCAACGCCAGGACTAATGCATTAAAAACAGGCAGGGTGGATGTCATAGACCGTGCCGATGTCAAGACCGTGCACCTGTTGAAAAGAATGGCGGGCATCAATGTGACCGCTGTGACCGGAACCATGCACTATACGGTTCCCATGCTGGTGGACCAGAAGCCATATGCAGACAACGATGTCCGCACCGCGTTAAAACTTGCCGTTAACCGTGAAGAGATGGTAAAAACAATCCTCAAGGGATATGGAGAAATGGGCAATGATCATCCTATTTCTTCAGTGAATCGTTACCATGCCGCCAACCTTGAACAGCGCACCTATGACCCGGACAAAGCTAAGTTTCACATGAAAAAAGCGGGTATGCTGGATCACACATTTAACCTTCATGCCTCAGATGCAGCCTTCTCCGGCGCTGTCGATGCAGCAGTCCTTTACCAGGAGAGTGCTAAAAAAGCGGGTATCAAGATCAATGTCGTCAGGGAACCGAGCGACGGATACTGGTCCAACGTCTGGACTAAAAAAGAGTGGTGTATGTGCTACTGGTCAGGTCGCCCTGTAGAGGACATGATGTTTTCAGTTGCCTATGCAAAAGACGCCCCCTGGAATGATACCCACTGGAGTCATGACAAATTCAACGCCATGCTCAAGGAAGCCAGGGCAGAACTGGATACAGCCAAACGGGAACAGATTTACGCCGATATGCAGGAAATCTGCAAGGACAACAGCGGCACCGTAGTTCCCATGTTCAATCAGATTGTTGAAGCCCATTCCGCAAAACTGGATCATGGGCCTATCTCTGCACATATGGAGTTGGACGGACATAAAAATGTCGAACGCTGGTGGTTCAAATCATAATCTTCTCTCTTTAAACCTGACAGAGGCTGAAGGGATACCTTCAGCCTCTGTCGTTTAAGCAGCCTCTTTTCAATCGCCGCATGCCCCGGCGGCCTGAACCATATTGGTCAATTTAGCCTTTACCTGATTTTTATTCAGCATACCAAGCCCGCAGTCCGGAGAAGCCATAAGACGGTTTGAATCAATATGATGCAAGGCCTCTTGAAGACGTAAGGTAATTTCTTCCACGGTTTCAATTCGCGACCGTGCGATTCCCACAACTCCCAGAATAATAGTTTTACGACTGAATAATTCAAGCAGGCTTAAATCGTTGGGATGGTGTGCATCCTCAATGGAAACAGCATCTATTGCCGCATCGTCAAGGGCAGGAGCAAGACGGGTATAGCTATCGGGTGGAGCTTTGAGATAATCGACACTATCAATACGATCCGGATACCCGCAGCAGATATGGACACTTCGGTTAACCTGATCCGGCACATTTTGAAAACATCGTTCCAGGTTTTCAATACCGTAAGCCAGTGCGTCTTCAACCTTGCGGGCGAAAATCGGCTCATCAACTTGGATCCAGGTACACCCCTTGTCAGTCAGGCGGAGGATTTCTCTATTCAGGGCCTGGGCCAGGTCGGCTGCCAGTCTTTTATCGTCATTGTAACAGGCATCAAACGTTGAGTCCATTATGGTCAATGGGCCTGGAAGGGTTATTTTGACAGGCCTGTCTGTGGCTGACTGTGCAATCTGCCAGTCCCGTACCAGGAATTCCCCGCCGGCCTCAACACGTTGGTCAATAGTTGGAACCGACACCAGCCATTGACCATCCCGCATCGATTTCCGGGTCAATCTCGAAAAGTTAAAACCCTTCATGTTTCGGCAGTTATAGTGAATGTAATTTTCCCTGCGAACCTCTCCATCTGTGGGCACATCGATACCCAGCCCCACCTGTTCACGAACAACTTCAAGAGTACCTCTATCCAGCAGTTTTTCAAGCTCGGCCTCACTGTCACCAGTATACTCGTCAAGTGCTCTGGTCGGGTCTTCAGCAGTAGTGCTTTCCTGCTGGAACCAGTCCGGTATTGGAACGTAGTCCGGCTTGGGATAGGCACCAATGGTTGTCGTCAGGATTGGCATAATAATTGTTCCTTTCTATATAAAATTCGTTTTTTTAAAGATCCTTCAATATTGC
>DAOVUU010000400.1 GCA_030632405.1 Desulfobulbaceae bacterium
AAGATCATTGCACCTTTAACTTCCTCCGGGGGGATAAGCCCGCTCTGAGTCACCCGGACCGGCCCCAGTCTTTCCTCCGAATCGATACTGTTTTTATGGTCAAAATAATCGTTGGCAAAATTTACCGCGATCTGGAGGACAACAGCACAGGCCAGACATACCAAAGCGGCCGAAAACACAAATTTACCAGCCCCAAAGGCGGCGGCAGAACCTACCGCCACAGGCGCAACAGCAGCCGGAAGGGTCTTTGGACGCGCCGCCTGTACCCAGAGCATTATCTTTGCTGAAATCTGTTTTTGCATAATTGAAAACGCGGTGGTTTTAATCAGTGTTCATCAACAAACATATGTTTACTGACTCTCAGCTCAATGGAATAAATGGCAAAATAGAGCAATACGCCCAGTACCCCCATCCCCATAATCCCAGTATACATCTCCGGATAGAGAAGAACCTGATATGTCTCAATGACGATATAATACCCAAGCCCATAACTGGTGAGTGACTGCTCAGCAATAAAAAGTACAGCAACTGCGGTGCCCACTGAAATCCGGAGGGCTGTGAGTATAGCAGGGATAGACGCCGGAATATAGACATATTTAAAAAGAGCACGCCGCCCTGCACCCAGGGATTTTACCGACAAAATCAGCTCCTGCTTAAGCCCTGCAGCTTCATCACGTACCACCACCAGAATCTGGAAAAATATAATTATCGCTATCAGGATAACTTTTGATAGATCGGTGATCCCCATCAGTACATAAATCACCGGTAGAAAAATGATTTTAGGGATCGGGTAAATAATTGCAACCAGTGGACCAACCACTCTGTCAAGTCTTGGCATTTGTCCCAAAGCAAGGCCTATAGGGGCTGCAAAAAGAGTGGCAAGAGCAATTGCAGAGAGAACCCGTGCCGCCGATGCAAGAAAATGGAGCCCCAGATCCCCCGTAATATTCGATAAAAATAAAGGCACCACCTCTAGAGGAGATGGCAGGATCGGACGATTCATGAAAAAAGCCAGCAGCTGCCACAGGAAAAACAGCATTCCGACTCCGGTGAGAGTGCCCAGCAGAGTGGCCTTCTTTTTCATATAGTCCCACTCCTTCCACTCGCAAGAATATCCTTGAGTTCCCGGCAGCAATCAATAAACTCAGAACTGTCTCGCCTATCTCTTTTTCCGGAAAGGTGGTTATCAATTATCATCGGCTCACTGTTACACAGATCACCGAGTACAAGTATTTTCTCACCGAGCACAACAGCCTCCTCAATATCATGAGTCACTGTCAGAGAAGTAAGACCTGTATCCAGATGAAAACTGTTCATTACCCCCTGGAGCTCTTCTCGAATTGGTGCGTCAAGCGCAGAAAAGGGTTCATCCATCAGGAGAAGATCAGGCTTCAGAACCAGGGTTCTGGCGATCGCTGCACGCTGACGCTGTCCCCTGGAGAGCTGGGAGGGATACATTGTTTTCAGGTTTTCTATGCCAAGCCAGTTGAGCCAGTAATTAACCCTCTCATCATCGTCCTTTTCATCAAACTTCGTATCTGCAGGACTGTGTTTACCGTCTGGTCCGTAAAACCGCCTCACCTCAAGACCGAGACGACTGTTTTTCTCTATGGTTGCCCAGGGCAGGAGACCGTGATCCTGCAGTACCAGACCGGTGGACGGCCTGGCTCTGGTAATATGCTGTCCACTTATTACAACTTTTCCTCCTGTCGGTTTTTTCAGACCGGCAATAAGGAACAGCAGAGTGCTCTTACCACAACCGGACGGACCGATAATGGACCATGCCTCACCTTGATTTACGTGGAATGAAAATTCACTAAACAGATCAACCCCATCCCCATAATGGAAACAAAGCTCTTTAACATCGATCATCAATCAGACACCATCATGGCAAAAAATCAACTGTCACAGAATCTTCATAAGCCAGGGGTAGAGAGAGAAGCTTTTTCTCCATCATCCAGGCCATTACATCATCCCACTGTTGCCTGCTGGGGACAGTCTTTCCGGGATAGGGTGGAATGACAAAACTGTCGTGAACATTTTTGGGAACTCGTATTTTCTCCAACATCAAGCCCTTATACTGTTCAGGATCCGCATTAAGATCTTCAACCGCCCTGTACCAGGCTGTCATAAACTTTTTTACTGCCTCTGGTTTCCCGGTTAAAGCTGCTGTGGAGAAGCTGACAACACTGGCACTCACACCTGCAAGGGCTGTGTCATTTACAATTTCAACAGCTCCGGCCCGGATGGCGCTTGTTCCAAGAGGATCAGGCAAGGTAGCTGCCTTTAACTGCCCGGACAACAGTAACTGAAGACGTTCAGGCAGAACCGGGACAAATTTGAACGCTATCTCCTCTCCCTCTACCCCCCCATCCTCCATGAGGCGACGGGTAATATATTCAATTACAGTGTTTTTCGATATCCCTATTGGAATACCTGCCAGATCTCTGATATCAGAGAACCCGCTGTCGGGAGCTGCAAGGATGCGGAAAATGGGTACCGTACCTATGGGTGAACGGGCAATACCGATTATTTTCACCTGGACCTTGTCCCTGTTGAAAATTGCTGCCCCGGAGATCTCATTAATCATGCCATCTATCCGTCCAGCCTGCATCAACTGGTCCCGCTCTAAGGCACTGCCCACTGAAAGTGTTTCAATTTTCAGACCTGCTTCCTCAAAATAACCGTTTTTTTCGGCAACAAATATCGGCAGAACACTGGGAATAGGTAAAAGTGCCAGACGAAGCTGATCCTCCTTCCCGTCGGCCCCATTTACGGCTGAAGACACAGAAAAAAAGGAAAAAATATAGATCGTAAACATCAGATATTTGAGTATCATATCAATCACCTTTGCTTTAATTTTACTGCTCCGTTACATTCAAGAGGTTTTACAACACTATCATCACTTTTGATAAAC
>DAOVUU010000151.1 GCA_030632405.1 Desulfobulbaceae bacterium
ATCTCTGGCAGCTTATCTTTGTCAACAGCGGAGTAAAATTAACTACTGCCTCATCACCTGTGCTGGAAGAACTCAAAGCCTATGAGGATAGTGGTGTAATCATCCTCGCCTGCGGTACCTGTCTGGAACATTTCAAGTTGACAGAGTCCAAAAAAGTTGGTGCAGCAACCAATATGCTCGATATCGTCACAGCCACTCAGCTGGCAGACAAGGTTGTACAGGTAGGATAGAAGAGCCCAGTAACAATTCTTTTACCTGGCAGGAAATACCATTTGCTTCTTTTCCATTCCACCCCTTGCAATCCTGGCAGTTCTCATTATACTTAAGCTTCTTAAGCAATAGCTTAAATACATCATCTTGTGAGGATCCCATGAAACCACAACTCGGTAGCACCTACTCCCCGCTTTTCTTTTTGTCAGCCCTCGGTAATGGCGGCCTGTCAGTGGGATTCTATATTTTTTTTATGTTTTTGACCCCCCACCCGGATACCCCCATTGCCACCTTCGATACGATCTGGTCCTACCTTGCCGATATGCCTATTTATATCGGGATCCTCTCGGCTCTTACCTATGTGGTTATACTCTATTTCGCCTATAATCACGTACGGCTGCTTATCTGGAATATCAAGGAGTACCGACGCTATAAGAAGAGCGACGGTTACAGAAAACTTATCGGGGGGAACAATGAGATAACTCTCATGGTCATACCGCTTACCCTAACCATGACTATTAATGTCATGTTCGTCCTGGGCGCTATGATGGTGCCGGGTCTGTGGAATATTGTAGAGTATCTTTTTCCCTTTGCCTTCCTTGCCTTTGCAGCCACTGGCATTTACAGTCTCACCATCTTCTATCGTTATTACAGCAAATTACTCATCAACGGCCAATTTCAGCATTCCACGAACAACTCACTGAGCCAGATGATCTCCTCATTTACCTTTGCCATGAATGCCGTTGGCTTTGCTGCCCCTACAGCCATGAGTGAAAACCTCTTAATCGTCCCCATTGCCGCCTTCTGCACAGTCTTCTTTTTTTCTGTTTCCGCCCTGTTAGCCTTCAAAAACCTGTTCCTTGGCTTTCATGCAATGCTGGATAAAGGCATCAGCCGTGACGGAAGTGCCAGCATATGGATTCTTATCCCCATCCTCACCCTGCTGGGTATTACAACCATACGCCTTAACCACGGTCTTCATATTCTCCTTCATACCCACGGCAGCCCGATCTTTAACTTTATCTTCTGCAGCACCATTGTTTCATTACAGATTTTCATTGGCATCCTGGGTTTCATTATCATGCGCCAGAATAAATATTTCCCTGAATTCGTTCATGGCTTCAGCAATATATCAAACGAAGATGCGGCGAAGAGCCCTGCCTCATATGCACTTATCTGCCCTGGAGTTGCCTTTTGGGTTTTCGGCATGTTTTTCCTCGATAAAGCACTTGTTAAACCCGGTCTCCTCACGATTTTTTCCCTGCCCCACTTAGCCCTGCTGCTTCCCATGTTTCTCATTCTGATCCAGACAATCAGAATTAACTGGAAGTTAAACAAGCGCCTTCTTTACGACACAACACTATAAAAGCAATCCTGAACCAATATCTGCTCTAATCCCAGTTAAACTGATGCCAACCGCCAAGACACGTCAACCCACAAACATACATTATGGGTGGGTGATCGCCTTCACCGGAACAGCAGTGATTTGCGCCTGTCTTGGATTAGGCCGATTTGCGCTGGGAATGTTGCTTCCCGCCATGGGCACCACCCTTGATTTGAGCTATGCAAACATGGGTTTAATCGGTACTGGGAATTTCATCGGTTATATGCTTGCCGTGGCACTGGCGGGTTTTGTGGCCCAACGCCTGGGAGCCCGTCTGACAATTAGCCTTGGGCTCGTATTGGTGGGTAGCACAATGATACTGATTGGCCGTGCTGATCATTATTGGCAGATCCTGTCACTATACGTGATCACCGGGATCGGCAGTGGTTTAAGCAATGTGCCTCTTATGGGCCTGGTGTCCCATTGGTTTTCTAAAGAGGCCCGGGGGCGGGCAGCGGGAATTATGCTTTCGGGCAACGGCATCGCGATTCTTTGTGCCGGTCTTTATGTACCCTGGATTAACAGTCGATTCGGTATGGAAGGATGGCGCCACGGTTGGTTTACCATGGGGTTAGTTGTACTGGGTGTGTCCATCATGTCCGTAGTGCTCTTACGCAACGATCCCCAGGAAAAAGGGATGACTCCCGTGGGGCATCAGGAAACCTCCTCAAACGTCGCCACCGAGGTTCAAGACAGTCGTTCCGGAAGACCCAAGTGGATCATGATTCATTTGGGTTTGATTTATGCACTTTTCGGTGCCACTTATGTTGTCTACGCTACTTTTATCGTTACCTCTCTGGTGGACGAGCATGGTTTTTCCGTGCAGGTGGCTGGAAATTTCTGGGCGATAGTAGGTGCTTTAAGTATCTTTTCCGGGCCCTTATTCGGCTGGCTTTCCGATCGCCTGGGCCGCCGGACCGGTATGCTAATGGTCTACACTTTGTTCACCTTTGCTTACGGGTTGGTTGGCATACACCTTTCCACACCATGGCTTTATGCCTCCATTGCCCTGTACGGTATCGCGGTATGGAGTGTTCCAACCATCATGGCCGCGGCTGTGGGAGATTATCTGGGACCAGCCCGGGCAGCCAAGGCGTTCGGTTTTATTACCCTGTTTTTCGGGATGGGGCAGATCGTGGGTCCAGCGCTGGCAGGATTTCTGGCCGATGCTTTCGGCACTTTCCGCATTGCCTTCACGATGTGTGCTGCCGCAACCCTGGTGGCCATGATCTTGGCCTTTTTTCTCCCCCGGTCGCGCCCATAATAGCTCTACTGATATACACAAAAAGCACACCTGCAAGGCCATCCCCGGAATTGGGAAAGTGCATAGCCAGGGTGATGTGGATTACTCTTTCCAGTCGGGACGGATATGCAGCTCGGTCAACTGCTTTCTGACAACCGATGCCGGAGCTTCCGTCAAAGGACAGGTCGCCTTCTGGGTTTTTGGAAAGGCAATAACATCACGGATGGAATCACTGCCGGTGATCAGCATCAGTAACCGGTCCAGCCCGAATGCTATACCACCGTGGGGCGGTGCACCGAGTTCCAGGGCCCGCAGAAGAAAACCGAATTTCTCGCTGGCTTCCTCCGCTCCAATTCCCAGAACACCAAGAACCTTTGCCTGCAGTTCCTTTTCATGGATACGGATTGATCCACCACCGAGCTCTGTACCATTTAAAACAAGGTCATATGCACGGCTGTAGACCTTTGCCGGATCACTCTCAAGTTTATCAATATCTTCAACTCTCGGGGCTGTAAACGGATGATGCAGTGCCTGGTATCGCTTCTCCTTCTCGTCATACTCGACGAGAGGAAAATCGGTGACCCAGACAAATTTAAAATCATCCTTTTTAAGGAGATCAAGGCGCCTTGCCAGTTCGACACGAAGTTCAGACAGCACCTGAAAAACTACCTTGGATGTATCCGCCCCGAAGAAAAGAAGATCCCCGGGCACCGCATCCATAACTGCTGCAATCTCGGCTCGCTCCTCATCGGTGAAAAATTTGGCAATGGGAGACTGCCATTCACCATCCTCTTTCATCTTCACCCAGGCAAGCCCTTTCGCTCCGAACTGAACCACATAATCGGTGAGGACATCAAGTTCCTTGCGGGAAAAAACTGAACATCCCTTGGCATTTATTGCCCGGACTGTGCCCCCACTGTCAGCAATCGACCTGAAGACCTTGAACCCGCACTTTGCAGCAATACCGGTAAGGTTGACAAGCTCCATGCCAAAACGCATGTCGGGACGATCTGTACCGAACCTTTCCATGGCCTCATCAAATGTGAGACGGTCAATCGGCAGAATTATATCAAGTCCGAGAGTCTCTGCAAAAAGGGCCTGTATCATACCCTCTGTCATGGAGATCACCTGCTCTTCATCAACAAAGGAGAGTTCCATATCAATCTGGGTGAATTCAGGCTGCCGATCCGCCCGCAGATCCTCATCCCGGAAGCATTTTACAATCTGGTAGTATCTGTCCATTCCAGAGATCATCAGCAGCTGCTTGAAGAGCTGTGGAGATTGTGGCAGGGCATAAAATCTCCCTGCATTCACCCGGCTCGGGACCAGGTAATCACGTGCCCCTTCCGGGGTGGAGCGTGTGAGCATAGGTGTTTCAATATCGAGGAAGTCTTTATCGTTCAGATAATTGCGAATGGTCTGGACAGCCTTATGCCTGACCAGCAGATTTGCCGCCATCTCAGGTCGACGCAGATCAAGATACCGATACTGCAGACGCAGGTTGTCCGACACATCGCCGTCTTCATCAAGAGGAAAAGGTGGCGTTTCACTGACATTTAAAATGCGTAATTCATCAACCAGAACCTCAATTCCTCCGGTCTCTAGTTTTGGATTTGCCATATCACCGGGGCGTGCCTCAACTTTTCCCCTTACCGCCAGCACCCATTCACTTCGAATCCGGTGTGCTTTTGCATGAACTTCGGGGTTTATTTCCGGATTGAAAACAACCTGTGTTATGCCTCGCCGATCGCGCAGGTCGATAAAAATAACTCCGCCGTGGTCACGCCTTCGCAGAACCCATCCCATCAGCGTCACCTGCTCATCAACATTGTCAATACCGAGGTCATTGCAGTAATGAGTCCGGCTTAAATCTCCCATCGATTCCATAATATCAACTTTAATATAAATTTTTAGTCCATTTGAACAGCAACAATTTCAATGTTTTTTTACTACTTCCAGCAGAGCAGAACAGGTCAGCTCAACTTCCTGCTGCTGCTGTGTTTCCATATCTTTAAGAACGCCTGTGCCTTTCTCAATTTCATCATCACCGACTATAAGAACATACTTTGCACCGGCTTTATTCGCCTGTTTCATCTGACTTTTCAGGCTCCTCCCTTCATGATCCATGGCTACTCTGCACTTTTGACCCCGCATTTCATGAACCAAGCCATAACTGAGCTGCTCGCCCTTTTCGCCGAGCCCTATAACAAAAAGTTCCAGATCAGACCGCGTAAATGCTGCATTTTCCCGCAGCTGCAGAAGAAGAACCATACGTTCCAGACCCATGGCGAACCCGATTCCCGGCCCCCCTTTCGGTCCACCCAGCTTTTCGATAAGCCCGTCATATCTTCCGCCTGCACACACAGCTGACTGCGCACCAAGATCGGAGGTGACAAACTCAAAAGTTGTCCGGCAGTAATAGTCAAGCCCGCGAACCATGAATTTATTGAGGCTGTACTCCACACCCAACTGCTGCAGTCCTTCCTGTACATGTGAAAAATGGACATCACAGTCAGGACAAAGATGTTCCAGTATCGATGGTGCTTCTTCTACCTGCTCCCGGCAATAACTCTTTTTACAGTCAAGTACTCTGAGCGGATTGGTAACACTTCTCCGCTTGCAATCCTCACATAAAGCATCCAGACGACTCTCAATAAAAGCCAATAGCCTGGCACGATAGGAAGGCCGACACTTGGGGCAGCCAAGGGAATTGAGTTCAAGGTCTACAGAAATACCAAGTTCTGTGAAGAGCATGGCTCCCATTGCAATAAGCTCGGTATCGACAAGGGGATTTTCTGACCCGAGGATTTCGATATCCATCTGATGAAACTGCCTGAGTCTGCCCTTCTGGGGCCGTTCGTGACGAAACATCGGGCCAATGGTAAAAAGTCGCTGCACCGGTTTCTGTATATAGAGGCCATGCTCGATATATGCCCGTATTAAAGAAGCTGTGGCCTCTGGACGCATTGTGACCTGCTTGTCGACAAAGGTATACATCTCCTTTTCGACAATATCCGTGTCCTCTCCAATGGATCTTGCAAAAAGCTCGGTCTGTTCCAGGATCGGCAACCTGATTTCGGAGAAATTAAACCGCCTGAAAACATCTCTGGCGGTATCTTCAACGTACTTCCAGAGTGTAACTTCGTCCGGTAAAATATCTTTAAAGCCTTTCAGGGCCTTGATTTTCAAAACTGTCACCAATAAAAGGGGAGAATGAAAGAGTCATAAATAAAACCAAAACGCGCAACATAACTGTAATTATATGCTTTTGTCAAGCACAGCCGAGACCACCTGGACTAAATTGTATGCCACCTTATCGTGCTCAGTAACCTAATTCCCTCCAAATACGATATTTTTCCAATCACACCATAGATCATACTTCTCTTGACAAAACAGAGGAAGAAAGGCATTATCGGGTTTCTTATACCAATGTTACACTTAAAGGAGTTGTCTCCTCATGAAATTGCCTGCGCTTAAAATCGGTAAATTTACCGCCTCGTTTCCGTTAATCCAGGGAGGCATGTCCATTCGGGTTTCGACATCGGCCCTTGCCAGCCCTGTTGCTGA
>DAOVUU010000409.1 GCA_030632405.1 Desulfobulbaceae bacterium
TTGCCTCCCGCTTTTTTTAGTGATTCCAGTATTTTTTGCGTTGTTTCCTGCTCGCTCTCTGTGAGTGCGGAATTACGGGTGAGGACTTTATCTACCACCCTGTCTTCGATCATGGGAGGGAGTGGATGAGATTGGATATTATTAGATTGATGCACAATCTCCATCGGCAGATTTTCCGTAGAGATGGTCGTACCCTGGGAAAGCACGCAGGCACGTTCCATTACATGTTCAAGCTCACGGATATTGCCTGGCCAGCTGTATTGATTTAGAAGGGCAAGGGCCTGTTTTGAAATACCGGTGAAATTTTTATCCAGTTTTTCGGTAAAATAATGGAGAAAATGGTTGGTGAGAAGAGCAATATCCCCTTCACGCTCTCGCAGGGGAGGCAGGTGAATATCAATAATTCGCAGGCGGAAGTAGAGATCTTCACGGAAACTGCCTTCAGTTACCTTTGCTCTGAGATCAACATTAGTTGCGGCAACTACCCGGACATCGACCTGGACAGCCTTATCACTGCCGACAGGATAAAATGTTTTTTCCTGCAAAAACCGGAGCAGCCGAAGCTGGACAGTCATCGATATATTGCCGATTTCATCGAGAAAAAGGGTGCCTCCGTCTGCCTGGAGGATTCTTCCTCCCCTGTTTTCATCGGCCCCGGTAAAAGAGCCTTTTTTGTGTCCGAAGAGTTCACTTTCAAGAAGATTTTCAGGTATTGCCGTACAGTCAATCATGACCAGGGGTTGATTACGCCGATGGCTTTCCTGGTGCAGGGCATGGACTGTAAGTTCTTTTCCAGTGCCGCTGGCCCCGGTTATCAGTACAGAGGTATCCACCTTGCCGATGTTTTCAATCATCATGTAGATATTCTGCATGACAGCGCTGGCACCGATTATTTTGTGGAATTGTGCTCTCCCCTGGATAAGAGGCTGCATTTTCCAGCTCATATCCCTGAATACCAGTACTGCACCCATGGGAGTTCCCGTGCCATCGTCTAAAGGAGAGATGCAGATACTCAACAGTGTGCAGGGGCCCTCCAGGATGCATTCCACCCGGTGGTCTTTTATTTCGACGCCGGTCTCCATGACTTTGGTGATATTGTCGGTGATCTGGCACATCGCACTGTTTGGGCACATATTTCCAAGTTTACTGCCCTCCTGCAGATCCGGCTGTGTTTTTTGAAAAAAACGGGTGGCAGCCAGATTCATTTTCAGGATATTATGGTCCCTGTCAACAGAAATGATAATGTCAGAGACACTTTTGAATAGTGTTTCCAGAAAGTGGCGATACTGTTCTTTACTTTGCTCTGCCTCCTGCTTGTCCTGTTCGAGGCGATACTGTGTAATAGCCAGGCGGGCTGTTTTAAGAAGTGTCTCTTTTTCCACTGGTTTGGGGATATAATCGAATGCTCCGAGTCGTACTGCATCTGATGCTGTATCGACGTGGGGGTAGCCGGTTACGATTACAACCGGACAGTCAATCCCGAATTCTCTGATTTTTTTGAGTAAATCTATACCTGAGTGGCTTCCCAGGACAATGTCAGTAATAATAAGATCAAAGATTTTGGACGATATTGCCTCAATCGCTTCATCGAACGAGCCGACTGCTATCACTGTTTCGTACCCTGCACGCTGCAGGAATATTCGAAAAGTATTTCGCAGGCTGGTTTCATCATCAACCACCAGGATGGAGGTGGTCTGAGTTTCTATGTGTGACATATCGACTGTTCCCTTGTTGGAGTTTTTACAATGCCACTACACGAAGGTGTTCATATCTCGAAAAACGACGACCGCACCGGTGAGCATTCCATGGTCCCTGATGGGCGTGCTGATATATTCTACCGGGAAGCTGGTGTTGTTTTTACACCAGAAAACATCATTTGACTTGAAGTGAACCAGCCCGTCGCGGTAGGCCATATAGATAGGGCAGACCTCTTCGGGATGGTCATTGCCGTCAGGATGAGTGTGGTGGATCAGTTTATGATGAGATTTTCCGAGCAGCTCATCTACCTCCCAACCAAGCATCAGAGAAGCTGCCCGGTTCATAAAAGTCACATTGCCCTGGTTGTCAAGACCGAAGATACCCTCCCCCGCAGAGTCAAGGATCAGGCTTAACTGTTTTTGCAGCTCACTGATCTCTTCTTTTGCCTGGGTCCGCTCGGCAATTTCCCTGTTGAGCGCTCCATTTACCACCTGCAGCTCATAAACCCTTTTTTCGATGGCTTCTTCGAACTGGGTCTGAAGTGAGTCGATGGTTGTACTTTTAGTGGAGATCTCTTCGGTCAAACTATGTACGGTTTGTTCGATTTGGCGAAAGAAGCTCTGCACCGTCATCCATACTGCACCAAACAGTACCGTCATCAGTACCCAGAGCCCCAGAACAAATGTATTTTTCTCTGCATTACCGCCCAGATTCTGCAGCAGGATTATCAGAGCAGTGAATAAGAGAAATTCAACGGCAATTATTGAACTGGTTGTGAGCTGTTTTTTCTTTATTTCTTTCATCATGGTTTAATAGTCTCTTAAAAAGTCTCCACCTCAGTCATTCCCGCGCAGGCGGGAATCCAGAACGCCATTCTTGATAAATTCGTAAAAAGGTCAGTTGAACCCTTAGATGGCTAAGTCAAAAAGTTAGATATACAAGGCGTAGTGTTTTTTACAGGTACTCGACAATACATGTAGTATGTCGAGCGTCTGTAAAAAATCTACAACGCAGTAGATCGGACTTTTTACGCCATCATCATGTTTTCACCGGTAATTCAATTGTAAACATAGTCCATTCACCCAA